>JAZDPI010000119.1:0-10234 GCA_043797775.1 Candidatus Eiseniibacteriota bacterium | reverse complement strand
CTTCGGCGGCCGATTTTTCCGGCCCCTTTGACCGTCTTCGAACGCTCATTCCTCTTTTCCTTGCTCATCGTCGTAGGCGTAATGAACCCCACCCTTCACCACTCGTTCCATGGCCTTGAGCGTCACTTTCTCTTTGGGTTCCTCGCTCGAACGCTTGAGAAACTCGTTCATGCGCCTGGCTTCTCTCGCGGCGATTATCGCTAGCTCGTACTTGTTGGGAAAGGGGCTGATCCTCCCACCCGATTTCTCTTTCATTCGCTCATTCTCCTCTCTCTTTTTCTTGGGCATAGACCCTCTCTCGTGGTTTCTCGAGAGCCGGTCAATCAAAGAGTCGCAACATGCGGCATTTCTCGGCAGAGATTATGCTCTTCAGCCGAGCAAGTGTCGTGTCGAAATCGTCGTTAACGACGAGATAGTCGTAATGCGCGCGATATTTCATCTCCTCCCGGGCGTTCCTGAGCCTCGTCTCCAGCGCATCTGCGGAGTCCGTTCTCCGCGCCCTCAACCTCCTCTCAAGAACTTCGAACGACGGCGGCACGACAAACACGAAAACTCCACACGGGAAGGCCTTTCTCATGCTGAGTCCACCCTGCACGTCGATGTCCATTATCACGATCTTGCCCTTGTCCAGGAAAGGCAGAACCGAAGATTTCGGAGTCCCGTAACGGCAGTCGTGCACCTCGGCACACTCAAGAAGGTCGCCGGCCTTCGCCATCTCCAGGAATTTGTCGGGAGCGACGAAGTGATAGTCCTTACCGTCCGTTTCTTCTTCTCTCCGCGGCCTGGTCGTTGCAGAGACCGAGTAAACGACGTCGGGGCAGTCCGCGACCACCCTGTAGCAAAGCGAGGTTTTCCCGGCCCCCGAAGGCCCGGAAACCACTACCGGGAAGGCCACTATCTTGTGCCTTTCTTCAAACAGGATACTACTTTCAGCCATGCCGCTCAATGCCGGCGCCGGACAACACAGATTTCTTCACGCCGTCGCTTCCGCTCGTCGATACCGGCGAAGCGTCGATCTGAGCTCCCGCACCGGCCTATTCCACGTTCTGTACTTGCTCTCTGAGCTTCTCTATCTCGTCCTTCATCGCGATGACTTCGTTGATGATCTCTATGTCTGCGGCCTTCGAGCCGATCGTGTTCGCCTCGCGATTCATTTCCTGAAGGAGGAAATTGAGCTTCCTGCCCGCAAGCTCGGGGCCGTCCACCAGAGATACGAACTGCTTGGAGTGCGCTCGAAGCCTGACACATTCTTCCGTGCAATCCAATTTGTCCGCGAAAATGACCACCTCGTAGGCCAGTCGCTCCTCGGGAACCTCTCCTCCCGCCAGGAGCTCACGAAGCCGGGCCGTGAGTTTGTCTCGCGCTTCCCGAATCCTGGCCGGCACCCTTCTCTCGATCGCCTCGACGCGCGCGAGCATCCTCTCGGTGTGGACGTTGAGATCCTCGGCGAGTGTCTTCCCCTCCGCCTCCTTCATGGAAACGGCGTCGCGAAGAGCCTTCCCGAGCACTTCTTCCATGAGCTTCCAACTCTCCTCGTCGGCCTCGGGGGTCTTCCCGGGGGTGAGAAGATCCGGAAAGGCAACGAGCGTCTTCAAATCGACTTGGCCCGGCAGGTTGTAACGTTCTTTGAGAGCCCGCAGCAGACTCACGTATCTGTCCGCTACAGCCTCATCAAGAGTCAGAGCAGAAGACTCGTCTCCGTTCCAGGTAACCGCCACGCTGATTTTTCCCCTCAGTATGTTCTGCTGGACGACGCTTCGCACCTTCGATTCGAAGTTGGCCAGCCATTTCGGAAGTCGCACGGCGATGTCACAAAATTTGTGATTGACGCTTCGGACCTCGGCAACGATGACGGCGCCCTGCCGTTCGATCTCACCTCGGCCGAATCCTGTCATGCTTCTGACCAAGAATTACCTCCCGGTTCCGACGCCTCGTGTCCTGCTTCTCCCGAATGGACCTCCCTCCAACTCAAGCATGAAGGGGGCAGAGAAGAAATCTTACCAAAACAAGGGTCTCTTGCCCAAGACCTATTCCAAAGGATCACGAAGAGGAAAACCCGGCGCGGGTCGGGAACTGCACGGGGTGTTCGCAAAGGCAATCGACTATGTTACTCTATGGAAGGCAGTGTGGTATGTCAATTGAAACTTGGGCGGAAAGCGCCGGACCGGCGCCGCGCGCAGCGGATTGAGCCGAACGGGCATGGCGGGCAGCCTCGAACCGCACCGCGCACGGCGGTCGGGCCCACCGGCGCCCCACGCAGAATCGGTGGACGTAGATGGAGAATCTCATTCTTTCAAGGCTGATGCGGGAGCTCGAGCCGTTGCTTGTCGGAGCGGTCGTCGAACAGGTGCTCGGTGTTCCTCCTCTAGGCCTCCTTTTCAGCCTCCGCCCTCGGGAAGAGGTGGGCTTTCGTGAAGAAATCCCGCGGCAACCCGCGCCGGGCTCGCGCTACCTCTTGATTTGCCTCGACCCGCGACTGCCCGGCCTGGTGTCGCTGGACTCGCCCCCGTCGCAAGACGCCGTCCCGGCGGAGACACTCCCCGAGGGCTTCGTACGTTCCGTGTCCGGCTTCTTGCGCGGGGCCACCGTAGCCCGTGTGCGACAGCACGATTCGGACAGGGTCGCGGAGGTCGTCTTTGAACCGACAGGCGCTCCGCGTTCGGCGCTGTGGTTGGAGCTCTTCGGCAGAAGACCAAACGCGGTGCTCGTCGAGAACACCACGGGCAACATCCTCGCCTGCAGTCGCGAGGGGGTCGCTTCCGCAGCGGGCGTCCTGCTGAGACCGGGAAACACTTACGAGCCCCCGACCCAACGGGAGAAAGTCACGGTGGAGGAGCTCACCACGGATGCGATCGACCGATTGGCGAAAGAGGTAACCGGCAGTGCGCAGGGAGGAGGAGCCGCCGAAGCGGCGGAAGGCCCGAGCGGCGAAATGGCGAGAGGGCCCGGCGGGGTTCGCGCAGACACTCACGGTCCTGACGCACTCGCGCGAGCACTCTCGGGCAGAATCAAGGGGCTCAGTCCGTCTCTGGCAAGAGAAGTGATCCGGGCGGTAAGCGCCGACGGCCGTCCCCAGCGACAAGCAGGCGCGCGCCGACACTCGCCATCGCACGAGGCCGCGGTGCCGGGGGATGACGGCACCGCGCGCCCGGATAGTCTCGGTCTGCTGAACGCGCTGCGCCGCGTAATGTCGTCCTCGTCGGAGCCACGCGGCGGCGTCAGGTTCGCCGTGGAATTGACGGGCCCCTCTCGGTCGCTCCCCGCGCTGAAACCGTTTCTCGCAGGCGCGCCTTCCGCAGTCGAGCTGACGGAGCCGGCCCATATCACATTATTCGACACAGCCGGCGACGCGGTTCGTTTCGCGCTCTCGGCCCTCGAGCGCCACCTCAGAATGACGGCTGCGGCCAGGCTTCGCGGCAGGACCAGGGTACTCGCAGACAAGCACGGGCGCCTCCTCGCCTCGTTGAACGAGGACGCGGCTCTCGCGAAGAACTCCGGAGAACACAGGCGAACCGGAGAGCTTATACTCGCCAGTGTCAGGTCTGTCCGCAGGGGGCAGAACATGGTCGAATTGAAGGACATCCACACGGACGGCGCAAGCATCGTGAGGGTCGAGTTGGACCCTGCGCTCTCGCCCGCCGAGAACGCACAGAAGTACTTCAGAAAAGCCAAAAAGGGTGAGCGCGCCGTTGCGGTTCTTGCAAGAAGAATTTCCGCGGCCGGGCGCGTGAAGAGGATGATCGAAGAGTTCGAACACGCGATCCCCGAGGAGCTCGATATGCGCGGCGTGCAGGCGTTATCCCTCGAGCTGGACGGGCTCTCGAAGAAGGCGACGGGGAGGACGAAACAGCGCGCGCGGGGCGACGCGATCCTCGGAGCGCCCCGGGAGACGGCCCCAGGGAAACGAGGGGACACGGCCCCGGGAACACGGGGGAGAACGTCGGAAAGGACGCGCCCCGGTGAAGTTCCATCCGGCGGGGCCCATCAGTTGCACAAGGCTGCGTCGCGCGGCGGCGAGGGCGGCTTTCACCCGCGGGTTTACGAGACCTCCGACGGCTTCACGATTCTCGTGGGAAGGAACAACAAAGAGAACGATTACGTGACGCACCGGCTTGCAAAGCAGGAAGACCTCTGGTTCCACGCTTCCGGTGTCGCCGGTTCCCACGTGATCCTGAGGAAAAAGGGCAAGGCAACTCCCTCCCGAAGAGCAATAGAGGAGGCGGCCTCCGTCGCCGCCTATTTCAGCAAGGGCAGGACCTCCTCAGCCGTGCCCGTCATCTACACGGAGAGGAAGTACGTGCACAGGCCGCGCGGCGCCAGGCCGGGAACGGCGACCTGTGCGAGAGAGAGATTCCTGATGGCGAAGCCGATCAAACCGAGAAGCGATACTGCCGACCAGTGTCCGGCGCCCGAAGAGCGGCCGCAGGAGGCGTAGCGCTTTCTACTTCACTCCCTTCCCTATCTCAAACCCCTTCCCCAGGAATTTCCCCACCCCGTAGTACTTCTGTTCGCCGGGCACGTAGATGCATGGTTTGACTTTGGTGATATCGGGGTAGCCGCTCTCGCCCAGCACCGCCTCGTCGGCCTTGACGTCGACTATCGCGCCTATGAACTGCGTGTGCAAACCGATTTCCACGGTCTGCAGGAGCTTGCACTCCAGAACCAGTAGGAATTCCTTTCCGTAAGGCGCGTCCACAGCTTCGCTCTTAACCGGAGTAAGTTTGCAGGTCGAAAACTTGTCTTCCTTCCGACCGCTCACCATCCCGCAGAAATCTGCCTTCTCAACCTGTGACTCCGAGGGCACGTTCACGGTAAAGGCTTTCCGCGCCACTATGTTCCCGTAGGAGTACGTCGCCTTTCTCAACGAAATGGCGACGCACGGTGGGTCGGAACAACAAATCCCACCCCACGCCACGGTCATGAGATTGGGCCTGCCGCCGGCGTCGTACGTTCCAACCAGCAGTACCGGCGCAGGATGGAGGATGGTCTTCGCGCCGAGAGATTTCTTCATTCCGTACCTCCACTCCACCCCCATTGCGCGGTCCGCTCCGGGGCTCGACTCCAGGGGGCACGGCCCCAACGTGCCGGCAGTCTTCGCCCTATTTTCTTGCCTGCTGCTCCGCGAAGCCGCCCACGATGGGCAACTTGAACATCAGACCCTTGTAGGCCTGATACATAAGAACCACCCATAGAATGACACCCAGGGGGATCACGACGAGGGTAGCGAGAATCCCCAGCAAGGGAATCATCCAGAGAATCCCCGTCAGTATCGTCAGGCCGAGGAAGGTCAGCAGGGACTGAAGTGCATGAAACTTCACAAATTTGCTGTCCTTCTCGAGAAGGAGGAACAGGATTCCCGTGAGCCATCCGAACAGATAGCAGAGAAGTCCCTCGACGTTCTCGTCCAGTCCCATGGTCGTTTTGGTCGGACTGGGGGTTTTTGTCTCTTCCATCTTCGCCTCCTTTGAGCGTTTGATCGGAACCTGACCGGAAAGACGGCGGTCAGTCCGGCCTCACTTGCAGACTACTGCCGTGCCGCTCGCGCTCACCATGAGCATCCCGCCGTGCTGCCCCACGGCGATCGTCTCGTAATCCAAATCCACTCCTATCACAGCATTGGCACCCAGCGATTGCGCCTCCTGGATCATCTCCTGCAGGGCCGTTTCCTTTGCCTTCCGGAGCTCCCCTTCGTACGCGGTCGACCTCCCGCCGACGATGTCTGTTATGCTCGCAAAGAAATCCTTCAGGATGTTGGCGCCCATTATGGCCTCGCCGGTGACAAGCCCGAGATAAGACACCACCCGCTGTCCTTCAATGGTGTGTGTTGTGGCAACTAGCATCGCGTGCTCCTCTCTCAGTGTTCCGGCCGCCGCGGTGAGGATTTCTTCCGGCCGCGCCCCTCACCTCCCGGCAAACAAACGGGGGAAACCCCGAGGCTTCCCCCTATCTTTACCATATTACATCTCGCAGCGCCACTGCTTATCGTGAATCCGGTCGAACTCCGGCTAGAACCTGCGGCGCTCGTCTTCCTCTCTGGGCTTAGGCGGCCTTGCCTCGTCGACTCTCAGCGTCCGCCCCTCGTAATCCGAGCCGTTGAGCGCGGTTCTCGCCTTGTCGGCCTCGGCCGGACTGGACATTTCGACAAAACCAAATCCCTTCCCCTCGATGACGTTCGCCTGCTTCACAACTCCATGGCTGGAAAAGAGTTCCGTCAACTGCTGGCTGGTCACAGAGTAGGCAAGATTACCGACGTAGAGCCTACTGCCCTGCATTCTAACCTCCTGACAACACTGCGTTGTTCCGGATAGCGCCCCCCGGGGTGCAACAAAAATCACGCCTCGCATCGAGAGCACTATCAAAGACGAGAGAACACGAAAGACGACACTCGCCGACGAGACTATCCTCACAACTATGCCGGGCCTTGCACTCCCCCCTTCTTTGTCGTCCAAGCGAGACGCATCTCTACCGGGACTGAGACAAAACGTACGTGTAAACGTAGGCAGGGTTCGCAGGTTTGTCAACGCCCGATTGTGACCCGCCAACGCAGCGCCGGGTGACCCATTCAAGTAGAACCGCCAGCCTTGAGCAGCTGCTCCACCTGTCTGAGCAGAGCCCGAACGAGCTCGCCTTCTCTGACTTTCTTCACGATCTTGCCTCTCGCAAAGACGAGCCCTTCCCCTTTCCCTCCCGCGATGCCGACGTCTGCCTCTCTCGCCTCGCCGGGGCCGTTCACCGCGCAACCCATGACCGCGACCCTCAGAGGAACCTCGACACGACTCAAGGCTCGCTCCACCTCGCGTGCGATTCTCGGAACGTCTATCTCGCATCGCCCGCACGTCGGACAGCATATCACCCGTGGGCCTCGTTCCCTGAGCCCGAGAGCACTCAATATATAATATGCCACCTCGACTTCACGCACCGGATTCGCTGCGAGCGATACTCTGACCGTGTCTCCGATGCCTTCCGAGAGGAGAATCCCGATCCCTGCGGCAGAGACGACGGCACCACGGAGCAGCGTGCCGGACTCGGTTATGCCGACGTGGAGCGGGTATCTAACGAGCCCCGCAAGCTTTCTGCAGGCCTCCATCGTCGTCGTCACTTCCGAAGACTTCACCGAGACGAGCACGTTCCTGAAGTCGAGGGCTTCAAGTATGCGGATGTGGGCGAGAGCGCTTTCTACCAGGGCGTCAGCGAGGGCGTCATGCGCAGAGCCGCCGCGAAGAGAACCGGCGTTTACGCCGATGCGGATGGACACGCCGCGCCGGTGCGCCGACAGCACGACCTGTTCAACCTTTCTTCGGTCGCGGATGTTCCCCGGGTTGAGTCTTACGCCTGCCACTCCCTCTTCGAGAGCCATTAGTGCAAGTCTGTGATCGAAGTGAATGTCGGCCACCACGGGAATCCTGGCCTGTGCCACAATCTTCCCGAGGCCGGCCGCGGCATCCACATCGGGGACCGCGACGCGCACCAGCTCGCATCCGGCGCGCTCGAGGGCGCGGATCTGTCTCACCGTGGCCCTCACGTCGCGCGTGTCGGTCTTGGTCATCGACTCCACGACGACCGGCGCACCGCCGCCGACACGCAGGGAACCGATGGTTATCTGCGCCGTCTTGCGGCGGCGGGCATCACACCCGTACGAGCGGTGCCCTGCAACCACCCCATTCGCGGCGCCGCACTGCCGGTCGCGTGAGCAACCCCTGCCTCCGCACCCGTGCCCGTTCGTTCTTGCTTTCACTTGTCTGCTTTTCCTTCGTGCCGCCTTCCGGCACCTTCTGTCCGGTGTCCCCGGCCCGGTGGCCCCGGCAGGCGCTCGCTTCGCGCCCCCCGCGCCGGCAAACCGCAGCCGATGACCGTATCTCAGGTTGCCTTGCCGGGCACCCGGAGGTCACCCTGTCTCTTGGTGACTCCCTTCTTGTCGAAATACTCCAGCAAAGGAACCGCGTACTTCCTCGTGGTCTTCAGCATATCCTTGAAATCTGCGACCTGTAACCCGCCTTTGCTTCGCAGAAAACCCTTGAGGCCTTGCTCTGCCTCGGCGAGTTTCGCGGAATGAAAGAAAAGCTCTGAGGTCACTTTCACGACCTTCCCTTCCTCGACGAGAATCTGGAGAATGTCGCTCACCCGCTCCGGCGGCCGCGTTCCGGCAAGCTCCTTGAGCGTGGGGACGTTAAAGCCTGTCTCCAGAAGCCGTCTTTCAAGCTCCGCCTTGAGCGCCGCCTCCTCCGACGCGAGGGTGACCTCGGGGGAGCCGAACCTGTACTTGTCCTCCCTGCTGAACAACACCCCTTCTGCGACGAGCGAATCCATCACCGTCGAGAAGAGCACCGCCGGCACTCTGGAGAACCTGTTCCGCAGTTCTCCCTTCCCCATTCCCCATCTGAGCTTGAAGTGCTCCTGATACTCTCTGAGGCAGTCGGCGCACGCTTTCTTGAGTACGGATATGTGTTCCCGGTGAAACAGCGTGGCCCCGACTTGGTGTACCACCCCGCTTGCCAGAAGCTCCTTCACTGCCTCGTCTGCCTGCGAAGGTTCCACACCGGCGATGCGCGCCAGCTCGACTCCGGCCGCGGCCGAGAGATCGGCTCCCGCCGCGCGTGACACTCCGGACGTGCCGTGGCCCGGCGGCGGGCCTTCGCTCGCAGCAATGCCTTTCTCGCCGGCGGCGCGTACGGCGTGCTCAACTCTCTCGACGGGCGAGCCCTTCTCCACGAGCGAGAGCGTGTCTATGACCGCCGTGTCTTTTCTCTTGTGCTTGGCACTGTAAGGCACAAGCACGGTCCCGCCTCCGACCGTGAACTGCGGCGAGTAGGACCGCGCAACGAAGCGATCGCCCTCGACGGCGACGATGGGCGCCTCAAACCGCATCTGGGCAAACGCACTGTGGCCCGGGGCAAGTTCCTCCCTGTCCAGGAGAAAGACCCTCCCTATGGCCTCGCTCGCCCCAAGGTGCAGACGAACGCGGCTTCTGTTCTTGAGGGCCTTCTTCGCGTCCTCAAGAAGCTCGAACCTGACGTCGATGATTGACGTCGTTCGCAGCGCCTCAGGAGTCGCGAGCCAGTCGCCGCGGGTGAGCTCTTCCCTGGAGACGCCGTGAAGCGCCAGAGCAACCCTCTGGCCGGGCGATGCCTCGGCCACGTCGTGGCCGAAGATCTGCACGTTCCTCACGCGCACGCGCTTTCCCGACGGGAGAATCTCGAGGTTATCGCCCACCTTCACGCTGCCGGTCCACAGAGTGCCTGTGATCACGGTTCCAAAGCCTTCGATGGTGAACACCCTGTCCACCGGCAGCCGCACGAAAAGACCCCGCGGCCGTGCACCGACCCTCTGCGCGGCGTCGTCGATGGCCTCGAGAATCTCCTCTTTCCCCGCTCCCGTGGAGGAGGACACCGGAACGATGGGTGCGTCCCCAAGCACCGTGCCCTCGAACGCGGATCTCACGTCCGCCGTCACCATCTCGAGCCACGCACTGTCCACGAGATCTATTTTAGTGAGAGCAGCGACGCCGCCGTGAACGCGAAGAATGTCCACTATGTCGAGATGCTCGCGCGTCTGCGGCATAACGCCTTCGTCGGCAGCCACGATGAAAAGGACTATGTCGATGCCGCCTGCGCCGGCAAGCATGTTCCGCACGAAACGCTCGTGGCCGGGGACGTCGACAATCCCGGCTCTGATCCCGGAGGGAAGAGTGAGGTGGGCAAACCCGAGGTCGATCGAGATGCCACGCTCCTTCTCTTCCTTGAGGCGATCGGTATCAATGCCCGTGAGCAGCTTGACGAGCGCGGTCTTGCCGTGATCGATGTGTCCCGCGGTGCCGATGACTACGTTCTTCATGTGTAAGGGGGTTCAGATGCGTTCCCGGCGTTCTTGGCGTTCCCGGCGTTCCTGGCCGATGCAGGTCTGCATTCTTCTTGCGTAAGGGAGGTTACCTCGCAGTGTCGGAGCGCCCTCTGCCAACGCGCTGCTCGTTTTCCTGCCCCTCTTCGCGTCTGATTTTCGCGCCAAGCTCAGACAGTTTCGCTTCTATACTCTCGTAACCTCTGTCTATGTGATATATCCTCGAGATCTCCGTCGTCCCTTCGGCCACAAGCCCGGCGAGTATGAGAGCCGCGCTTGCCCTTATGTCGGTGGCCATGACCTTGGCCCCGCTGAACTTGTCTATTCCTGTCACGGTGGCGATGTTGTCCTGGACCCTTATCACGGCGTTCATGCGGCGAAGCTCGGGCACGTGCGTGAA
>JAZDPI010000139.1:0-3860 GCA_043797775.1 Candidatus Eiseniibacteriota bacterium | reverse complement strand
CACCCTATCGGCGAACTCCTGTATCGGCACTTTTGACCCCTGAAACTCCTCCACCATTCTTATGACCTGGGCAAGAAAGGTCTCCTTTCCCACCTTTGTTGCCTTGACGCGAAGGAGCCCCGCCTGGTTGATAGTCGCGCCTATTACTTCGTCGCCTTCCTTTTTGGAGACGGGCATGGACTCCCCGGTCGCCATCGACTCATCCACCGAGCTCTTGCCGAAAATGACGACTCCGTCAGTCGGGATTTTCTCGCCGGGCCGGATAATGACGACGTCACCGCTCCGGAGTCGTTCAATCGGTATCTCACGTTCTTCGCCGCCCTCCAGTATCCGGGCGCTCTTCGCGCCGAGCTCCAGAAGTCTCTTTATCGCCTGCGACGCTCTCCCCCTAGCCTTCGCCTCAATGTAACGTCCGGTCAGATGAAACGCCATTATCATGGCAGCTACACCCGTGTAGCTTTCTACGCGTATTCCGGCGAGATTCGCCGGCCCAGTCATAAAAGCTGACAACGTGCCCATCGAGATGAGAACGTCCATGTTCGACGCGCCGTGAAGAATGGACTTGGCCGCCGCACGGTACGTGGAAGACCCACACCAGAAAAGCACCGGGATAGACAAGGCGAGGTAGATCCAGTTGAGGCTCCACGCCATCGCAAAAGCCGGACCGCCCGACTGTTCCGCAAGACGCCCCGCGACCTCCCCGGCCACGCGACCAACGCCGTGTCCCGCGTGTCCCATGAACATCTCCGGTATCATGATGAGGATTATGGGTGCGGTGAAGACCCAGGCCCAAAACATCCTCCTGCGAGCGACGCTCATCTTTCTGACGTTCTCGTCGCCTGCCTCGGACCGAGCCGCACCCTCGATACCTCTGGTGATAGGTGCCGCACTCGCGGCGGCCAGCCCCTCGCCAACAGGGACCAGCCCCTTGCCGGCCACGCCCTCCGGTCCACCACCAACACCGTAGCCACCAGCGACCCGACCTTCCGGACCACCCCTAACACCGTAACCCGCGTTTTCAACCGAGGCCTTCAACGTCTCGAAGGCAACTGAATCCTCTGCCTCCACGTGCGCCTTCTCGGTGGCGAAGTTGACGTTGGCCGAACGCACTCCGGGAACGTGCCGCAGAGCTCGCTCCACGTTTTGCGCGCAACCCGCGCACGTCATGCCCTCTATCGCTAGGATGTGTTTCGTCATGCTCGTCTTGATCGCCTCCGCACCGTGCGACCGGTCCCAATCGGGCGTGTCGTACGGCTTGGCCTCGTCCCGACTCCGCGCCCCGTCCCACTTTCACTTCCCGTCCCGGCTTCGTCTCCCGAGCTCCCCCTCCCCCTTCCGTCTCCCGAACCCCCTCTCTTGCTCTTCTCCACGAGCCAGTCCTTGAGCACTATCATCGCCTCGCAGTCTTCCTTGTTGTATTGAAGTATCTTTTCCTTGAGAGGCGCGTTCTCTTCCGGGCTTTGAACGTAGTCGGCGTACCATTTCGCTGCTTTGAGCCCTCCCGGGTCTGCGTCCGAGTAACCGAACCCCAGACACCTGGAGACGAGCTTGATGGAATATGAGTGAGAGGGCCAGTCCGTGTGCTTCTCGACGACTCTGAATAGGTCCGTGCTTTTTCCGAAAAACTCTTCCAACAGTTGCGGACTACACTCAAAGCGCTCGGCCAATTTCGTGAGTACCGTCCTTTCGTAGGAAGCGTAGTGATAAACGTGATAGTCTCTGATCCTAGCGACGTACCCCCAGAAGTCCCTCCACGCTCTCTCCTCATCTTCGGACCTGTCGGCAAAGAAACTAACGTAACGCTGACCCTTCTTCTCGCGCTCGATTACTCCGTACAGGTAGCATATTTCCTCAAGAGGCTCGGTCTCTATGTCGAAGAAGAGCTCCGTCTCGGCCGGAGGGAACTCGACCGGATGATGGACGATCGGCTTCCCCGATTTCATGACGGCCGCTCTTCTCACAAGGGGTTCCAGCGCGTGAGGCCTGGTTTTCGCAAGAAGAGGGCGCTCCGCCTTCCCCGCAAGCTCGGCCAGATCCTTGATTGTCTTGATTCCGGCTGCTCGCAGGTCGTCTCTCCTGGCGCGGTTCAGCCTGTATATGAGAGTTACGTCGTCGTGTTTCCTCGCCCATGCCAGGCAGAAGGAATGCCAATGACACTGTTTGCAGGTGCCGCCGATACAGGGTTCCGAAGACGCCCGCTTTGAGAGGATGCTCCCTACCTCAGAAAGCGCCTTCCGATAGTCTTTCTCCACCGATCGCAGGTCGAACGACACCGTACGATACTTGTTGTCGATTATCTTGCCCAAATCGGGTCTCGTTCCCTGCAATCGCTCGAGCACGTCGGCGTAGAAGCAGAGCTGAAGGCCGTAATGCTCCTTCATCTTCTCGCTCTCTTCGTCCGCGAAGGCGGAGCCGGATTTTATCTCGACCGGAACATAATAATGGCGCCCGAACCTGGATTCACCGGGTGTTCTTTCGAGGAGATCCGGTCTCCCGCGCATGGAAGGGGTTGTGATGAATCCCTGATAGATGAATCGCTCACCCTCCCTCATGAGAGAGAGCGTTTCGGCCGCAAGTCTATCGAAATCCTCTCCCTCGACTTCGCGCACGCTGAGCCCGAGATGCTCAAGCACCTTGCCTTCGTGCACGTGGCCCCTCTCCCAGAGGATCTTCTCGAAATCACTCTCCGGATCCATCAGCGACCTGTCGCCAAACGCATCCAGATAGACCCTGTGCGGACAGCGGCCATAGTTGTAGATATGAGTGGCCATAATGGCAGGCACTCTGGCAGCATTCGTGTCGGCCATGGAAGACACGCCCCCCTTGAGGCTCAAGCAGAATCTCAGGCTCCGGCAGGAGCAGGAATGCGTCGCCATAACTCTACCACATAACGTCACAAGTGGCGATGATGAAACTCGCAGGTAACGATGAAATGCTGACGCTCCGGAGGACCCCCCTCCTCGTCCGCCGTCGCACCGAATGACGTTGAAACCCCGGCCCTTTTGGCTATACTGGGGCCGCCATGAGAGTACTCGTTCTGGATGAATGGCTGCCCTATCCTCTCATTTCGGGGAAGAGGCTCCGGAGCTACCACCTCCTGACCAGAGCCGTTCGCCGTCACGACATCACATATCTGTGTTTCGAGGATCCCGCCGGTGAGCCGGAAGCGAAAGCGCATCTGGAAGCTCTCGGGTTCCGGCTTGTGACGCTCAAGCGCCGCGATCCTTTTTCGTCCGCCTCTCGACTTCTCTATCGCGCGGGAGTCAATCTTCTCAGTCCTCGGCCGCTCGTCATGCGCAAGCACTTCCGGAGAGACTTCGCGGACAGATTCCTCACCCTCCTTAATGCGGAGGCGTTCGACCTCATTCACTGTGAATGGACTCACTACGGCGCATACGTGCGCAACGTGAGAAGCCATCCCCTTTTTCTGTCTTCGCACAACGTGGAGACCATGCCGTGGGAGAGGCTCTGCAGGCACGAGAGAGATCCCCTCAAGAAAGCTCTCCTGTACCTGGAGTGGAAGAAGATGCAGCGATTTGAAAGGCAGGTGTGTCGATACTTCCACCACGCCGGCGCGGTGAGCGAGCAGGATGGACGGCAGTTGCGGGATGTATATGGCTGTGATTCAGTCGCAGTGATCCCAAACGGGATAGACGTCGCCCATTACGATTTCGCATTCCCGGAGCTTGCGCGAAGGACTCTCGTGTTCTCCGCTTCCTTCGACGCTTTCGTGAACTACGATGCCGCCCACTACTTCTTGCAGGCCATCTTGCCGAGGATCGTCGAGCATAACTCGCTCGTCCGGATCCTTTTTCTCGGGAAGGACCCGCCGCAGTTCCTGAGGAAATACGCGCACCGGA
>JAZDPI010000100.1:0-8218 GCA_043797775.1 Candidatus Eiseniibacteriota bacterium | reverse complement strand
GTTCCCCGCGCTGCCCAGGAAAACAGAGTAGTTGTTGTCTGAGATGTTGAATGTCACGCCGGCCCTTGTGCGCCTGGCGAGCGCGAGAGACTGCGCATATCTCACGTCTGAAATGATCTTTCTGGACGCACCGTGGAGCTTCATTTCGTCATGATCCGCCAGCTTGACGTAGCTCACGGCGACCACCACCGCAATCAAAACCATGACTACGACAAGCTCTACCAGTGTGAAGCCTCTTGTCATCTTCCACTCTCGTCCACTACCCGCCCTAGAGAAAGCAGTGCGGACAGTCCGTCGCCGGGATAGCGCTCGCTTCTCTCGAGCTCGGTGGCCGCAAGAAGCTCGCGCGCGGCGTCATCAAAGTTGCCGTTTGCCCACTCCAGAAGCCCGACGTTGTATCGGGCCTCCGGGAAATCGAACCCAATTTTCCTGCACTCCCTGTAATGGAGAAGCGCGTTCTCGAAATCTGATTCTCGCAACGCGGCCTCCGCCATCATTTCGTATGGTGTTATGCAGAACTTCCTCGTTATGAAGTCGAACCTCTCGGGCTCAAGGAGAACACGCGTGGGTTCGAACCCCCACCCCGGCAGTATTCCCGTGTTCCGCCGAGTCTTTCGTGCCCCGAGCGCCGTGTCTCGCTCCCCTTGATTCGCGCCCGGTATCGGCGGACGCTCTCTGAGCACCTGGTAGACGAGGCCGGTCGGTCTGAAGGCGACCGTGACGCCCGTTGGCGACGGCACTTGCGAGACCGCAGCGACTCCCTGCGCGGCCGCCGATGTGGAAGCCGCGTTCAGCGCCGGCGGCTCCGTATAGAACACAAATTCCTCATATCTTTCCAGAAAAGGACGCTCCGCCTCAGCCTGCCTTGCCGCCCAAGCGGAGCGCGGCAGGGAGTGGAGGCCGTAGATGTCCTCGAAGAGGTAACCCTTTCGGTTGAAGACCCGGACGTCCGGTCTGATTCCCTCTACCAGCCTGAGGTAGCCGACAATGAATGTCTCATTGTCCCCGCTGGTAAAGAGAACGGAATTGCGCGGCAGCGAGTAGAGGATGCTCTCCCCGTACTCCCGCGCGAGAAAGAACTCTCCTCTGTCGCAAAACGTGAAGTTGGCCCCGAACGGCAATCCCGAGATGAGAATCCCCGCCACTGCAAGACGAAACCGGGGCACAGGCCCGGTCGTTACCTCGTCCGGGAACCGCAGGGCCCTTGGGCCCCCCACGTGACGCGAAGCGCGAAGCGCCACGCGAGACACGGGGCCGCCCGGAACCCTCATCGCCTCGGCAATCCACACCGCGAGGACCACAAACACGGGCGCCAGGAAAAATGAAACCTGATACAGGTGGGCCTGGTCGGGAGAAAAGTTGATGAGGAGCGAGAGCCCCACAAGGAGGGAGCTCAACACGCCGAGCAAGAGCAGGCAGTCGCCCCTCCGGCGCAGGAACATTCGAATGAGACCCACGACACAGACAAGAAACACTGGAATCGTTAGACCTCCGACCAGAAGTTTCAGATAGCCCATCGCCTGGCCGGCGAACAACTCAAGCGAGTACGGATTCTGTTGAACGCTACCCCAGTTCATCCGCAGGAGATTCCTGGTGATTCCTGAAAGACTATCGTTTCCGGGCCAGTTGATTGTCGACCCGGCCAGACTTCGGAACGGAACGAACAGAACGACGGACGCTCCGGCGCTGAGGAAGATCCCCCCCAGAAGGAGACGTCTCCATCCCGGCCGTCCCGCAAATACGATCGCAGCAAGAATGGGTGCAAACAGCACGGCAGACTGATGCGCCGTAAGCAGCAACCCGTACGCCAGGGCAAGCCCGTACAAAAAGCGCGGCTCCCGCGTCTTCCACCACAGAATTGCGAGATACGCGACGATGGAGAAGAGCAAGAAGCTCAACGCATACACTTCAGCAAAGGTGGCCTGGCTCCAGATGACTCTGGAGAAGGCAATTGCAAGCGATCCAACGAGAGAAGGGAGAAGAAGGTCAGTCAGTCTGTAGGCCAGAAGAAAGACAAACCCAATGGCCAGAGAGGTCAGAACCGCAGACATCAAATTTGCTCTGAAGGCCACGTCCCCGACCGGAATCAGAGTGAACAGCTTGCCCATCAAGACCCACAGCGGGTAGCCGGGCGGGTGGGGAACACCGAGAAAGCGGGCCGCCACGGCCAGCTCTCCACTGTCCCCGCCGTACACGGTGGGACACAGCGTCCAGAGATAGACGATCGCCGGTATTCCTACTGCTGCTATGAGCGCTGTTTGTTTTCTCATTGTGCAACATCGAGATTGTTCGAGGAGGGGCGGTCCTTCAGGCACGCCCCTCCCCACCGCAAGGGCATTGATCCAGCTAGTACGTGGAATAGGCACTCAAGTTGGCCTTCACGATACCGGTTGTGCTGAGATACAACCAGCCGCCGACGTTGTTCACGCCGGCCGTGGTCTTGACCGCACTGTTGTTCAGGAAGGGCTCCTTAGGAACACTGCCCTCCGCGAATATCGAGCCGGCAAGCGTCGGGTAGGAAGCGGTGCCCGAAAGGGCACTCTTCGCATACTGGATGGCTATGGCAGCCCGTATCGTTCCCAGCTGACCCTTCAGAGTCGCAACTCTGGCCTCCTGGCGCATGTCCTCGTATTTCGGCAGCGCTATGGCCGCAAGGATGCCCAGGATCACGATCACGATGATCAACTCGATCATTGTGAAACCATGCTCTCCTCTACGCACAATAGTTCACCCCCTTTTCAGTGATATTCTTTGTTGGTGACAATCGCGACCATTCGAAATCACTCACGCAGCGCTCTCACGCAGTTGCGTGTTCTCTATCGGCATCCGCCGGCAGTCCCCTTCGCGGCATCCGCTTGCGTTTTGTGGCGCCGCGTGTTCAAGTTACAGAAGAGGCTAGCCGGTTGCACGGCGTCCTTTTCTCTCAAGGAATCTGCCCCTTTGTCCCCCTCCCCTCAGTGGCGAAACGCGTTCATGAGGTTCCACATCGGGAGGAATATCGCAAGGGCAACAAAGAGCACGCCCGCCCCAAGCACGACGAGCAACACGGGCTCTATCGCCGTTGCCAGGTTTTTCACGGCATGTTCGAGCTCTCTGTCGTAGTATCTGGAGGCCTTTTGCAGCATGGTCTCGAGCGCCCCGGTCTCCTCTCCGACTGCGATCATTTTCACGACCAGAGGAGAAAAGACCTTGCTCGCCTTGAGCCCGGCGGCGAGCCCCTGCCCTTTGACCACGGCGTCCTTCATCTGTTCTATCTCTTCCTCGACGATCGTATTCCCCACTACTCCCTTGACTATGTCCAGGCACTCGGTGATGGGGAGACCGCTCCCGACGAGGGCACTGAGAACGTGCGAGAATCTTGACATTATCGACTTGAGAAAAATGGATCCCATGATGGGGGTCCTAAGTTTCAGCCTGTCGAAGTGCCTGGTCCCGGTTCGGGTCCTGAGTACCATGACCGCCAGTCCGGCAAGAACTGCGAACCCGGCCAGGGCAACGAACCAGTACTTCTCGGCAGCAGAGCCGACAACCATCAGGACCCGGGTCGGCATTGGGAGGTCCGTCTCGAAGCGCGAGAAAAAGCCCGCAAACTTCGGCAGAACAAACTTGAGGAGAACAAAGACTGCCAGGAGCATCTCCGAAATCACGAGTGCCGGATAGAACACCGCCGACTTGATGCGAGCCCTGTTGTCCATCTCGAACTCCAGAAGTGTCGCCGTTCTATCGAGCATCTCGGAAAGCAAACCGGACTCCTCGCCGGCGCGAATCAGATTGGTGACGACTTTCGGGAACACGCTTTTCTGCTTCGCGAGCGCCTCGCTCAGAGAACTCCCGCCCTGGATGTCTTCCCTGACGGTCAGTATCGCCCGCTTCAGAACCTCGCTCTGACTCTGCTCCGCCAGTATTCCGAGGCTCGCGGTGAGCGATATGCCGGCATCCAACAGGGTCTGCGTTTGACGAGAGAAGAGTGTCAGATCCTTGAGACTGACCCGGGAATGGAAGCTGGAGAACGCTCCTCCCCTTCCGGCACCGTCCTTCCTGCAGATTCGCACCGGGATGAGCCGAAGGGATTCGATGTGCCGGAGAGCCGCCTGTTCGCTCGTACCTTCCACAATTCCCTTGCGAACGTGGCCCTCTAACGTTCTTGCCCTGTATGAGTAAACTGCCATTCAGGCGTCTCCGTTTCCCGAGCATCGGGATTGGGTGTGTCCGAGTCCTTCTGGGTGAGTCTCAGCGCTTCTTTGAGAGTCGTGATACCGGCAAGGGCTTTCTCGACCGCGGCTTGTCTGAGTGTCTTCATACCCGAGTTTCGTCCCGCGTCTGAGATCTCTTCCGTGCTCACGCCTCTCGATATCAGGCGCCGCACTTCGTCGTCGACGACCAGCACCTCGAAGATGCCGGTCCTGCCCTTGAACCCGGTGGAGCCGCACGCTCTACAGCCCACGCCGCGGAAGAAGGTGGGAGCAGTCCCCGCTATTCCAATCCGCGCGAGGACGGCCTCGGGTACCTCCTCGGGCTGCTTACAGTTCTCACAGATCGCTCTGAGCAGTCGCTGAGCCGCCACCACCAGCAGTGACGAAGAAATCAGAAACGGCTCCGCGCCCATGTCCATCAGTCGGGCGATGGCGCCGACTGCGTTGTTTGTGTGCACGGTCGAGAGCACGAGATGCCCGGTGAGCGAAGATCTGATCGCTATCTCGGCCGTCTCGCCGTCGCGTATCTCACCCACCATGATCACGTCGGGATCCTGCCTGAGAAGCGAACGCAGTCCGGCGGCAAATGTGAGCCCGATTTCCGAATCAACCTGAGTCTGTCTGATCAGGGACAATTGGTACTCGACCGGATCTTCAAGCGTCACGATGTTTCTCTCGACGGAGTTGATCTTGTTGAGGCACGCGTATAGCGTCGTCGTCTTCCCGCTTCCCGTGGGCCCCGTGACCAGCACGATTCCGTTGGGCTTCTCTATGGCGTCTTCCATGATCTTGAGCTGAACGGCGTCAAGCCCTATCTGAGAGAGGTCGAGAAGCGCGATTGACCTATCCAGTATTCGGATGACCACGTTCTCGCCGTTGACCGTGGGAAAAGTGGAGACTCTGAGGTCCAGCTCCTTGCCCTCCAGGACGATTTTGCATCTGCCATCCTGGGGAAGTCGCTTCTCCGCTATGTCAAGCTCGGCCATGACTTTTATTCTCGAGACAACGGCCGGATGAAGACTGAAGGGATGGGTACTCACTTCCCTCAGCATTCCGTCCACCCTGAACCTGACTCTCAACTTGCGTTCCTCGGGTTCTACGTGGATGTCACTCGCACGCTCGCGTGCGGCCTGTTGGATGACCGCCCTAACGAGCTTCACGGCGGGCGCATCCAGGTTTTCAGCGATCTCGGCTTTCGCCACCTCGATTTCTGCGGACTCCGACGTGCCGAAGTCTTCAAGCGAGCCTCCGAACGGGAAATGCCGGTCCACGGCCTCCACGATTTGTGTTTCGCCGCTCATTACGGCCTCGACTTCCCTGCCCGTCGCCGCCTTGATCTCGTCTATGGCCACAACGTCCAGCGGGTCAGCCATGGCGACAGTGAGTGTGTCGCCGATGACGAAGACCGGTATGAGCTTGTAGCGCCTTGCCAGCTTCTCGGGTATGAGCCTCACTATCTCGGGCTCTATCGAGTATCTCGAGAGATCCAGGGTGGGAATGCCCATATCCTCTTCGAAGAACTTGAGGATGTGTTCCTCCTTGACCATTCCCAGCTTGAGGAGAACTTGTCTCAAGTAGAGGCCTGTCTTTTTCTGTTCTTCCAGGGCAGTTCTGAGCTGGTCCTCCGTTATGAGACCCTTATCCACGAGGCTCCTGCCCAGGGGTTTTCTTCTTTCCATCTCCTTGCCTCCGAGAGCGCCGGTCACTCCGGCGGCCCCCGTGTTCGAATTACTCCAGGAGCAACTGCTCGCTGGTTGGAGCATGAGACGTGGGTAGCAAGTAACGCGCCCGCCGGCGGGCGGGCGCAACCCCTTGAATGGCAATGTGATGCCCGAGCGCCCTTGACTTTGGGCGGGTTGACGAATCACAAATTGGGTGGAGATCGGGCTGCGGGGAGGCGCCGGCCTCTCGCCAGATGTCTTTCCGATTCCCCTCGCGGCGGGCCGCGGGACGAAAAGAAATTGGTCGACCCTTGTGGCCCCGAGAAACAGGAGGTTGGCCGGCCCGTGCCTGCCAGTTGCAGGAGGGGCACCGAATTGCTATAATGATGTGTTTGCGTCTGCCTGTTTGTTCGACGCGCAAGACTCTATGCGCCACGTCAGAGAAGGAGTAAGGATGTCCCAACAAGCAGCTGAGAAAACGGATACCTCGGAAGTCTCCTACGTGGAATTCTCCCCGTCGGAGTGCAAGGGATGCCAGCTTTGTGCCGATGCGTGCCCCAAGAAATGTATCGTCATGTCCGAGGCACTGAACGAGCGCAGTTACCATCCGGCCGCTTACACCGGCGAAGGCTGCACTGGCTGCGGGATATGCTTCTATGCGTGCCCGGAACCGGGGGCAATCAAGGTCTACAGGAAGAAGAAGGACCAAGAATCGGGAGAGAGTAAATGAAGCGCAAGTTGATGCGAGGTAATGACGCCATTATCGCGGGTGCGATTCTAGGAGGCTGCAGGTCGTTCTTCGGATATCCGATCACGCCTGCAAGCGAGATAGCGCATGCCGCTGCCAAGTGGATCCCCGACGCCGGGGGAACCTTCATCCAGGCAGAGAGCGAGATCGCCTCAATAAACATGGTTTACGGTGCCTCTTCCACGGGCCAGCGCACAATGACCGCCTCCTCAAGCCCGGGCATCAGCCTCAAACAGGAGGGAATTTCTTACTGTGCCGGCTCCGAGCTCCCGTGTGTCGTCGTGAACGTGGACAGAGGAGGGCCCGGACTGGGTAACATCGCCCCCGAGCAGGGTGATTACAACCAGATGGTGAAGGGCGGCGGGCACGGCAACTACAAGGTCATTGTTCTGGCGCCCAACAGCGTGCAGGAGATGTGTGATTTCACCATGCTGGCGCTGGAGCTTGCCGACAAGTACAGAAACCCGGCGGCGATACTGACCGACGGATTTGTGGGGCAGATGATTGAGCCACTCAGTCTCCCGGAGAAGCTGAGCCCTCCGCCGGACAAACCGTGGGCGATCAAGGGAACCGCGGAAACCAGAGACAACCTGGTAAGCTCCATCTATCTGTCGCCCGAAGACCTGGAAGAGCACATCGCCAATCTGGAGAAGAAGTACGAGCAGGTTCGAGAGAACGAAGTGCGATACGAAGAGTACATGACGGACGACGCGAAAGTGATCACCATCGGCTATGGAATCGTGTCCAGAGTTCTGCGAACTGTCGTTGACACGGCCAGGTCGCGCGGCCTGCGCCTGGGCCTCCTGAGACCGATCACACTTTGGCCTTTCCCCAGCAGGAAGCTGCGGCAGCTCGCGGAGAAGACCGGCTCGTTCCTGGTGGTTGAGCTTTCCACGGGGCAGATGGTGGACGACGTCAAGTTGGCCGTCGAGTGCAGGAAGCCGGTCCATCTGTACACGCGATACGGCGGGTCCGTGCCCACGGCGGACGAGCTTCTCAAGAAAATCGAGAGCTTGATGTGACGTGCCGTACTCACACAAATATAGGAGCCGAACATGGCGCTTGAAACCCTAGAGAAACCGCGAGGCTTCTGTAAAGTGTTCACCAGAAAGCCCGGACCCGACAAGGTGTCGACGCACTACTGCCCGGGCTGCGGGCACGGCAATCTTCACAAGATAATCGCCGAGGCGCTGATCGATCTGGGCATCGCAGAGAAAACGATTCTCGTGAGCCCGGTCGGTTGCAGTGTTTTCGCTTACTATTACTTTGACGTAGGCAACGTGCAGGCCGCCCACGGACGGGCACCCGCCGTGGCCACAGGCGTGAAGCGGGCGCGTCCTCGGAGCATAGTGATGACGTACCAGGGCGACGGCGATCTGGCGGCCATCGGCTGGAACAACATCTTTCAGGCCGCCAACCGCGGCGAGCACATCACAGCGTTCTTCGTGAACAACGCCATCTACGGAATGACCGGAAGTCAGATGGCCCCCACGACTCTGATAGGCCAGAAGACAATGACCACGCCCAGGGGAAGAGACCCCAAGAACGAGGGGTTTCCCATACGCGTGTGCGAAGTACTTTCGGTACTGGAAGCTCCGGTGTATTTGGAGAGGGTG
>JAZDPI010000094.1:0-6202 GCA_043797775.1 Candidatus Eiseniibacteriota bacterium | reverse complement strand
CGTTTCGAAAGAAATACAATGCAATAAGATCAGCCTCGCCCACGGGCGGGCTCAGGGCGCCATAAGCGACGCAGGTCGAACCGAGAAAGCAAAGGGTCCCCTTCGAGAGGAACGCGAGTGCCATCGACGTTCTCGGGCACTTTCCGGTCTCCACGGCACCGTAGCACGCCTCGGTCACGACCATGTTGTCTTCTGCGCTCCATTCGATCACGTTACGGGGTGAGAGCGCCACGGGAAGACTCTCGTCCTTCTGGCCGAACCAGTAAGGCTCCGTGTCCGAGCCGTGAACGTTGAAGTAGAAGACCCCCTTTCCTTCAAACCAGGATGCTCTCACGTCGGAGTGAGAGAGAGGCGGAGAAACCTTGAGTGCGCCTGTGAAACCGGCCTCAGACCACACTTGCTGTGACGCGGCCTTCCAAACCGACGCCGTGTAACCGAGAGAGCCGGGCCTCGCGGCACCAGCAGCGTCTATCTGTCCCACGAGAAGCCCGACATCAGAACCATCTCCGTCGGGCAGCCGGCCGACCGGCCTTTCGGGAAGGAGGCACGCGTTGGCCGAGGTCACACCGGGGGGACTTCCGTAAGGATTGTCGGACAGAACATGTCCATCGGAATCCAGAGTCGGGTTGGGGAGCATGAAATACGGAATCACCTCACCGCCCCCGACAATGAGCACTGAGACGTCCGGCTCTTGTGTCGCGCGTGAGCTCCGGCGCGTGCCGGAGGCAGCCGGGTGCGTACCAGAGGGGTCCTGACGCGACTCCGGAACCCTCCCACCCACTGCGGAGAGACTGCGTATCACTTTGTCCACAAGAACTTTGACCGATGTCGCCGTGATGCGCGTCAGAGGCTTTATGCGCAGAGGAGACAACGAGGCGGGGTCATCGACGAAGACTGTCGTAAGCCTGACTCCCCTCTCAGAGGCTGCTCCGGCATACCTGGTCAAGGAACTCGAGAGGGCATCGAAACCCTCTCTACCGTACCTTTCCACAAGCCTCCGGCGGCTTGTGATCGCAACCAGATGCTGTGAACTCCTGGGCGTCCGTCTTGGCCGGGTCGAGCGCAAGGACGGATTCATGACCGGACAACTCCTACCTGGCAGGGGTGTTAGCCATCAAGCTCCGTATCACGTTCACGTTCTCTCTCGCGCTCTTCGCTATCTCCGAATTCGGAGCCAGAGCCTCTATCGTCTCCCACTCCCTTATCGCTTCTCGATAGATGCCCGCGTCGGCAAACGCAATGCCCATGTAGTAGTATCCTTCGGCAGACGTGGAGTCGCTCCGTACGGCAAGCTTGTAGCGCTTCAGGGCATCATCATATCTCTGCAGGGCGTAGAAGGAATTGCCAAGATTAATGAGAGCCTTGACGTCGTTCGGGTGTGCTGCGAGGACGAGTTCAAACGATGCTATGGCGTCTTCGATTCTGCCCAGTTCGTTGAGCACGGCGCCCCTGTTGACCAAAGCCTCGGGGAACCCGGGCTTCAGAGCAATCGCCTTGTTGTAATGAACGATTGCCTCGTCTTTGCTCCCACCTTCGTGAAGAGCATTGGCAAGCTCGTAGTGAAGCTGGGGATTGAGGGAGTCCGCCGCGAGCGCTGCCCGAAGGCTATTGATGAGCTTGTCTATGGGACTCGGCTCTTCCGGCGAAGGCTCCTCAGCCTGCTGCGGGGTCTGGGCGGTTGGCGTCTTTGAGGGCTGGGCCGGAGCGGCGCTGGCCTGGGCCAGAAGCGGCACCGGCGCCGACATGGCGTCCGCGGCGCGGGCTGGCTGAGCCTGTGCCGCCTGCGGGGCCAGGCAAATCACAAGGGCAATGATGAGGAATGTCGCCAGGGCAATCGAGTGAATTCGTGTTCTAGTGTTCATGGTCACTCTCCGATGTCTTATAACGTTTCTTCCGCGATTCCTCCCGGGGTTCTCGCAACCGTTCCTTCCCAGCTCTTTCTCGGTGCTTCTCGGAGTGAACCGCCCCACAAGACCATACGTTCACTGTAGTATAACAATCGTGGATGCAGGGTGTCAATGAACTGTGTCCGCGCGGTCCGGGGGACAGGAGCCCAACCATCGGGCGTCGCCCGTTCCAATGAGCTGTATCCACGCGGTCGGCGGGCAATACCCTCTCGATTGACAGACCACGGCGTCCACGACGCTCGGACCGCACACCCACGGCCCCGGAGCGCACCGCTCACAACCAGCCGAAGCCCACTCTGTCGAGCGTTCTGTACTGAATGGCCTCCGCCACGTGCTCGGCCCGAGGGAGCTCGGCGCCGCCCAAGTCGGCAATCGTCCTCGCGACTTTGAGGATCCTGTGAAACGCCCGACCGGTCAAGCCCAGTCTCTCCATGGCAGCCTTGAGAAGCTCAAGTGCGGACTCGTCAACGAGGCAGAAGCGTTTTATCATGGATTCGCCCAGATCGGCGTTGGTTCTCAGGCCGGGAAGGCCGGCGTACCGCTCCAGTTGAACGGAGCGCGCCCCGAGCACCCGTTCACGAATGCGCTGCGAGCTCTCGCACTCCTGCGTTTGTGCGATCTCTCGAAAGGTGATTCGCGGCACCGCTATGTGAATGTCTATTCTATCCAGAAGCGGACCCGAAAGCCTCCCCATGTAGCCTCTGATCTGAGTGGGCGTGCAGTTGCACTGTCTCACGGAGTCAGTGAAGAAGCCGCACTGGCACGGGTTGGAGGCGGCGATGAACATGAACCTCGCCGGGAAGCTCACCGTCCCCCCTGCCCGCGAAATCGTGAGATGCCCCTCCTCAATGGGTTGTCTCAGGGCCTCGAGCACGTCTCGCCGGAACTCGGGCAGCTCATCGAGGAAGAGAACGCCGTTGTGAGCAAGACTCACTTCCCCGGGTCGAGGTGTCTTCCCACCGCCGATAGCGCCCGCAGCACTGATGGTGTGGTGAGGCGACCTGAACGGCCGGAGCGAGAGAAGCGCGGCGCCTCTTGGCAGTCTTCCGGCGGCCGAGTAGATTCGAGTCGTTTCAACGGCTTCCTCGCGGCTCAGCGTCGGAAGAATGGAGGGCACTCGCCTCGCCAGCATCGTCTTTCCCGCTCCCGGGGGACCCACCATTATGACGTTGTGATTGCCGGCGGCCGCAACCTCGAGGGCCCTCCTCGCCTGCTGCTGGCCCTTGACCTCGGAGAAATCCGGAGCCGCCGCCCTGCGTTTGCCGTCGCCGTCCGTACTCTCAGATTGCGAGACAGGAGAAGGGAGCGGCCTCTCTCCCCTCAGGAACTGCACAATCTCGGAAAGCGTCCCGGCCGTGTACACCTTCTCTCCAAGTGCGGTCTCGGCCTCGCATCCGTTCTCCGCCGGTACAATCATTCCCGACACACCGGCCGTCTTGGCGAGAAAGGCCATCGAGAGCACGCCGCGAACTCCCCTGAGCCGCCCGTCAAGCGAGAGCTCGCCCACAAAAACGAACCCTTCCAGCCTCTCGGGGCTGAGCTGGCCTGTGGCGCAGAGAAGCCCAATGGCGACAGCGAGGTCGAAACCCGCCCCTTCCTTTCGCGTGTCGGCGGGCGCAAGGTTAACGACGATTCTCCGCGGCGGAATCTCAAGGGCGCTGTTTCTGATTGCGGAGAGGACTCGTTCGCGGCTCTCGCGAACAGCAGCGTCAGGCAGTCCGACCGTGGAGAAACTGGGAAGGCCCCTCCCAACGTCCACCTCCACCTCGACGAAGTAGGCATCGATTCCAAGAAGAGCGCAGCTTCTGACCCTCGCCAACACTTCCACCACCCCCTTAAGAAGCCAGGCCCGCATCCGGCTGCCCACAAACAAGTCTATCCCGCTGACGCGGCATGTCAACGATTCTTTGAGGGAGCGACAGGCGCATACAGGGGGACCACACTACGGCGGGCTCCAAACGCCCTGCTTGAAGCTTCCTACTCGAAGCCTCTCGAGGAAGTCATCATCCCCACAATCTGCAATTTGAACGACGGACGGTGTGTGGTATTCTATCACCGCCGGACGCATCCAGCGGCCTCGCCATTCGCGGCGGCGTCGAAAGCACTTGCACCCTCGAGCGCGACATTCTGGCCATGCGAACCGAGATGCATACGGCGATCGGGCTGCACACCCGCGTGCGCGACGTTCCTGCGCTCGCGTTTAACCTCTGCATAGGGAGAGAAGATGGCAATCATCTTAGACGGTTCTGGATTGACGGTTGAAAAGCTCGTGCGAATTGCGCGCGACGGAGAGAAGGTCGAGCTTCACCTGGAGGCGCTCGAGCGGATAAAAATCTGCCGGGGCATGCTCGAGGAGAAGATCCAGGCCCGCGAGATCATGTACGGTGTCAACACAGGCATAGGCGAGCTCTCCGAAATAGTCCTGAGCGACGAGCAGGTGAAGCAGTTTCAGCGATTCCTGATTTACAATCACGCGGCCGGAATAGGCGAGCCGGCCCCCATCGAGTACGTGCGCGGAGCAATGGCCGGAAGGGTGAACGTCCACGCTCACGGCAAGTCGGGCTGCCGCCCCGAAATCACCCAGACCCTCATCGAGATGCTCAACAAGGGCGTTACTCCGGTCGTCTGCCAGAAGGGCTCCGTCGGCGCCTGCGGGGACCTGGCGCCCATGTCACAAGTAGCTCTGCTCATGATGGGCGAGGGAGAGGCCTACTACAAAGGTGAACGGCTTCCCGGCAAGGCGGCGATGGAGCGGGCGGGGATTCCGATTCCGGGCCTACATGCTAGGGACGGGTTGGCCGTCATAAACGGCTCCAACCTCCTCACCGCCATGAGTGCGATCCACCTCTACGACATGAACAGATGGCTCAAGCAGGTCGAGATCGCGTGCGCCATGACGCTCGAGGCACTCTACGCGAACATGAAACCCTACGACGTCAGGCTTCACGACCTGCGAGGCTTCCCCGGTGCCGTGCGCAGCGCAAAGGCGATAATGACGTGCATTGAGGGGAGCGACCTCCTTTCGGGCAAGATGAAAATCAAGGTCCAGGACGCGTATTCCATGCGCTCTTCGCCGCAGGTAATCGGCACCGCTCACGACGCCCTCGCCTTCGCGAAGCGCCAGGTCGAGATAGAATTGAACGGCGTCGGCGACAACCCGCTTTTCCTGCCCGAATACAAGCTCACGCTCACCGGTGCCAATTTCCAGGGCTCTCCCGTGTCGTTGCCCATGGACATGGTGGGAGCCGGCATCACCATGGTGTGCGTCCTCTCCGAGAGACGTCTCAATCGCCTCACAAACCCAGCGCTCAGCGTGGGGCTGCCCGCATTTCTCACGAAAGGCGCGGGCATGTTCTCCGGGATGATGCTTAGCCAGTACACCGCGGACATGCTCATAGTCGAGCAGAGGATTCTGTCTGCACCCGCCAGCATCGGCTCCATTCCGGCAGCAGCCGACCAGGAAGACTTCGTCTCGATGGGCATGAACACCGCGATAAAGAACGGGCAAATACTCGAGAACGCTTACGGCATTCTGGGTATCGAGCTCATGGGAGCGGCGCAGGCCCTGGATTTCAGGGACTTCAAGTTCGGCCGGGGCGTGACCGTGGCGCATGGCGTGATACGCAAGTACGTGGAGCACCTGGACGAAGACAGGCCGCTCTACCCGGACCACACAAGGATGATGGAGCTCGTCAAGTCGTGCGAGATCCTCGAGGAAGTGGAGAAAGCGGTGGGTAGCCTGGGATAGAGCCTGCACCGCGCAAGGCGCAAGCACGGCGCAAGGCACCGGCACTCTGCACCGCACGGAAACCGAAAAACGCGAAGGGGGGAAATCCCGAGGTTTCCCCCCCTTCGCTATCGTTCGAAATGGCTGTTCTACTGATGCTCAATCAGCAGTGAGTTCGGAGAGCTCTAGTATCTCCTATCGAAGCTCTCTCTCTCCCTGGTCTTCCGCGGACGCGCCTCGTCGACTTTCAAAGTGCGACCCTTGAAGTCCGACGCATCCAATCCCTCTTTTGCCTTCTCGGCCTCGGGAACGCTGGACATTTCAACAAAGCCGAAACCTTTCCCCTCGATTACGTTGGCCTGTTTCACCGAACCGTAGGTGGAGAACAGTTCCTCCAACTCCCTGCTGGTGACGGCGTAACCAAGATTGCCTACGTAAAGTCTGCTACCCTGCATCTCAATCTCCTTCTAGTACATGTCTCTGCGTCGCATAATGTCTCTCTCGGAGGTAGATGCAAGATAACGATCCGAACCTCTCTGAAAACAACATTACTAACCTCAAGACATCC
>JAZDPI010000090.1:0-4589 GCA_043797775.1 Candidatus Eiseniibacteriota bacterium | reverse complement strand
GGCCCCTCCTGAACAGTCATTTTGAGATCGATGCGATTATCGACGACGCTCTCTTCCTTCTTGACGTCGACAAAAACATAACCGCGTTCGGCGTACAGGGAATATACGTTTGTCAGAGTCTTCTCCACCTTGCGAACGTCGTATCGCTCACCCTCCTTGAACGCCACCGTCTCCCCAAGCTCGGCCGTACCCAGTGCACTGCTCCCCGCCCACGTGACGCTGCCCAGAGTGTAGGGCTTGCCCTCCTCTACGGTGATGGTGATGAAGAGGTTCGACCCGTCCGGGCTGTAGGTGAGCTGATGATCCACGACGCGTGCGTCCCTCAAGCCCTGGCTCTGGTAGTGCTTCACGATTTTCTCCAGGTCTTCGTCAAAAGTAACCTGCTTGAACTTGCCGCCTCTCCACCATGATTTCGCCCTGGTATCCATGGCCTTTCGCAGGTTGGAGTCCTCGATCGACTTGTTCCCCTCGAAGTCGATTTTCTTCACCCGAACCTTCTTCCCCTCGTCCACCTCGAACACGACTTCCACCTTCCCCTTGTCCTTCTCTCTGGTCGAGACGGAGCTCACGGTGGCGGACGGGAAACCCTCTTCCCTGTACGTGTCCGCAATTATCTGCCTCTGCTGGAAAACGAGAAGAGGGGAGAAAAAAGCATTCTCTTTCATCGTCAGCTTTTCTTTGATCGTGTCCTTGTCCAGGGCCTTCACTCCTTCGAAGCTGATCCCTGTCACCCGCGGATTCTCCGAAACGACAACGTTCAGGAACACTCCCTGCGGCGTTTCCTCCGCCTCGACGGAGATTCCCGAGAAGTATCCAAGGGTGTAGAGATTCTTCACCCCCTTCTGGATGCTCTCGAAGCTGAAAACGTCGCCCGCATCGATGCCGAGACCGTTGAGGACGACGCTCGAGTCCACCTGCTCGAGTCCCGATGTCTTGACTCCGGCGACGATTGCGGGCCCGTCGCCGGCAGCCTCCACACCGTAAGCACCCACCAGTAACAGACCGGCAACGATCGCAGCGACCGGTATCTTTCGCATGGTGTGACTTCCCTCAGCGTTTCCGCTACTTGGGACTCTCCGCCCCAATTGACTCTCTGAAAGAGAGCTCGTCTCCCTTTCGAGTAACCTGCACGTCGGCTCCCTCGCGAACCGTGCCTTTCAGGACGAGCTCGGCCAGCGGGTCTTCAACGAATCTCTGAATAGTCCTTTTCAGGGGACGGGCTCCGAGGGCAGGATCGAATCCCTTCTCGATGAGAAACTCCAGGGCTTCCGGCGCGAAACCGAGTTGAATGCCGCTTCGCTTGAGTCTCGTGGTGACCTGACCCAACAAGATCTGCACGATTTGCTGCATGTCCTCCAGGTCCAGCGACCTGAAGACGATGATCTCGTCTATTCTGTTCAGAAACTCAGGGTTGAAGGTCTTCTTGACTTCGTCGAGTACCGTGCTCTTCATTTTCTCGTACGTCGTTGTCTTATCACTCTTCTGGAAGCCCAGAGGGGCGCCGCCTCTTATCTGTCTCGCCCCCAAATTCGACGTCATTATCAGCACGGCATTCTTGAAGTTGACCTTCCTGCGCATGCTGTCGGTCAATTGACCGTCGTCCAATACTTGAAGCAGTATGTTGAAGACGTCGGGATGTGCCTTCTCGATCTCGTCAAGAAGCACCACCGAGTATGGCTTGCGTCTTACCTTCTCCGTGAGCTGACCGCCCTCCTCATAACCCACGTACCCGGGAGGTGCGCCGACGAGTCTGGAGACGTTGAATTTCTCCATGAATTCAGACATGTCCACGCGGATGAGAGCGTCTTCATCGTCGAATAGAAAACGCGCCAGCACACGCGCAAGCTCCGTCTTGCCGACGCCGGTGGGTCCGAGAAAGATGAACGAGCCTATGGGGCGCCTGGGATCTCTCAACCCCGCTCTGTTTCTGCGCACGGCCTTCGAGATCGCCCTCACTGCCTCCTCCTGTCCCACCACGAACTGCCTGATTTCTTCCTCCATGCGCAGGAGCTTCGCGGATTCTTTCTCCTCAAGTTTCGCAATCGGAACACCCGTCATCTTCGAGATGACCTCGGCGATATCATCGGCGTCCACCGCGGCAACTTTCTCAGACCTGGAGTCCGTCCAGCCCTTCTTCATCTCTTTGAGCTGGCGTTTCAGCTCCCGCTCCCCGTCGCGGAGCTTGGCCGCTTTCTCAAACTCCTGAGTCTGGATGGCCGCCTCCTTCTCTTTCGTAACCTCCTGGAATTTCTTCTCCATCTCTCTGAGCTCGCTGGGTGCCGTCGTGACGGAGAGTCTCGCCCTGGCCCCGGCCTCGTCCATGACGTCAATCTCCTTGTCCGGCAAGTAGCGGTAGGAGATGTAACTGTCGGTGAGCTCGACGGCAGCAACCACGGACTTGTCCGTAAAATTGACGCCGTGGTGTGCCTCATACTTGTCCCGGAGACCGGTCAAGATCTGGATGGCCTGTTCCACGGTCGGTGGGTCGACCATGATCGGCTGGAATCTCCTCTCGAGAGCCCCATCTTTCTCGATGTGTTTCCGGTACTCATCCAGCGTCGTCGCCCCGATGCACTGGATCTCTCCTCTTGCGAGCGCCGGCTTGAGCATGTTGGACGCGTCTATGGCCCCCTCTGCACCGCCGGCCCCGACGATGGTGTGAAGCTCGTCGACAAAACAGATCGTATCCTTGGACTCCCGTATCTCGTTCATGACGGCCTTGAGACGTTCCTCGAACTGTCCCCTGTATTTCGTTCCAGCGACCACAGATGCAAGATCCATTATAACGAGCCTCTTGTTCCGAAGCGTCTCCGGGATTCTGTTCTCCACGATCCTCTGCGCGAGCCCCTCGACTATTGCCGTCTTGCCGACGCCCGGCTCGCCGATGAGGACAGGGTTGTTCTTCTTCCTGCGGCTCAGAATCTGAACGACTCTCTCTATCTCCCTCTCACGCCCTATCACCGGGTCCAGCTTCCCCTCTCTCGCGAGCTGGGTGAGATCGCGGCTGAATTGATTGAGGGCCGGCGTCTCGGCCTTCTCCTCTCTCTCAGCCTGGGCGGTCGGGCTTGCGCCTCCCAAGAGTCTCAGCGTCTCCTCCCGGACTTTCTTTCTATCCACGCCGAGCTCGAGGAGCACTTTGGCCGCCACGCCTTCTCCCTCCCTGATTAAACCGAGAAGCAGGTGTTCTGTTCCAACATAGTTGTGGCCGAGCTGCCTGGCTTCGTCGACAGACAGCTCGAGAACACGCTTGGCTCTCGGTGTGAAGGGGATCTCTCCAATCGTCATTGTGCCGCCCGTAGAGGAGACGATGCCCTCGACCGCCTGCCTGATGGCGTCGAGCTCGAGTCCGAGGTTGGCCAAGACCGTCGCCGCTATGCCTTCGCCTTCTCGAAGAATCCCCAGGAGGAGGTGCTCCGTGCCTATGTAGTCGTGGTGAAGCCGCGCGGCCTCCTCGCGCGCAAGATACATGACCTTTCGAACTCTCTCAGTGAACTTGTCCTGCATCGTTTTCCCACCTCGTTTCCGGCAAAATGACTGTGCGAACCCGGGCGACCTCCCAGACTCGCGCCTCAGGACGCGCTGAACTTGACCTTCTTGTGCACGAGCTCCGCCCTGACGATGTTCCTCTCGGCTGAAGACATCTCCTTGCCGACAAGTTTCTGTATGTGAGCAGGCTGAGTCAGCACGAGCAGCTCATTCAGCGTGGCGATGTCACCGAGTCCCGGCAGTCCCAGGGAGATGCCGAACCGGACGGCCGAGACCAGTGAGATAAGCTCGCGCGAGCTGATGATTTTGCAGTGCCTGAGCACTCCGTATGCGCGCCAAATCTTGTCCTCCACCTGGACCTTCGCGTCCTTGAGGAGCACGTCCATCGCCTTTTCTTCGTACTCTATTATCTGATGCGTCACGCGCTCGAGACTCGTGATGGCCTCTTTCTCCGAAAGTCCGAGCGTGGTCTGATTGGAGATCTGGAAGAAGTTCCCCATCACCTCGGTGCCTTCCCCGTAGAATCCCCTCACGGCAAGACCGACCTGCGTGATGCCCTGCAGAACCTTCGAGATCTGCTTTGTCAGGACAAGAGAAGGAAAGTGTATCAGCACGGAAGCCCGCATGGCGGTGCCGACGTTTGTCGGGCAGGCCGTCAGGTAACCGAGCTCTTCTGAAAAGGCATACTCCAACGATGCGTCCAGCTCGTCGTCGACCTTCTCGGCGATGCGCATGGCCTCACCCAACTGGAGTCCGGAGCAGAGAACCTGAATCCTGAGGTGGTCCTCCTCGTTGATCATGATGCTCACGCTTTCGTCCACTCCCAGTATCAGGGCTCCGAGCTTCGAATTCTCCGCGAAGTCGTGGCTGATGACATGTCTCTCTACGAGAAACTGCTTGTCGGCCTTGGAAAGCTCGGAGGACTTGAGCACCAGCAGTTCCGCGAAGTGCGTGCCTTTTTTGGCCGCGGCCACGACAGACGGGAGCACTTGAGAAAGCTGCTCCGGCCGGCCTCTGCCCGGAAACGGCACGTTCCGGAGATTCCTGGCCAGCCTGAGTCTTGTGCTCAACACCTTGTCGGAATGGGGCCCGCTTCCGTCCAG
>JAZDPI010000067.1:0-7465 GCA_043797775.1 Candidatus Eiseniibacteriota bacterium | reverse complement strand
AGAGTCGCAGAGGACTGTAGACCTCTCTCCGATCTTGAAATCGGTGCCGAGAGACACACGGGGGGAAGAGATCTGCCCGGATCGTGATAGAGAGCTGCTTTTTCTAGGCATGTTGCGTCATATTCTAGCCGAGGGCAGGCGACTTTTCAATGGGCCTTTGGACCGGCATCGGCCTTGAGTTCGGCCCGCACGTGCCCCCCGGACCCTCAAAGTCTTCTCCAGGACTATGTGGTAGAACCCCTTGTCCTCCTCCCGGAAGCCAGCTCTCGTCGCGCACCCGAGGATCGCCCTTTTCTTCGGCGCGACGAGGCGAACCTGGGGCAGGCGGAGGTCATAGGCCAGTCTTCTTGCGCCGGAGAAAAGGTACGGCAGTGAGCCCTCGCCGACGTCGGCGAGGAGCTTGACGAGCAGCCTGTGCCTCAGGTACTGCGGCGCAGCAACGGCAAAACCGATGAGGTGACCCGGGGCGAGGAGAGTCCCCGTCTGATCGGGTCGTCGCCCGGACGGCGTCTTCGGCACCCTTCGCGGCCTGCCGGGCGCCGGCAGAGTCGCGACGAAAAGCTGCCCTCTTGCGGCGGCGTCTGCAATGAAAGCGTCGTCTGCTTTGAAAAAAGTCCACCCCTTTGAAGCCAGGCCGTGCATCGCCCTTGTGAATGAGGCGGAGCTGACTGCAGAGGCGATCTCCCGGAGATTCAGGGTGTCCGCAGTGCCGGCTGAAGCCTTTGCAGGCGTTTTGCGCACGGTGTCCTTCGGAACCTTCGAGAAAACTCGACGATGCCTTCCGTCCGAAGTCGCCCACATGATTGTAAACCCGCCCAGGCGCTTGAACCCGTACACCGAACCGATGTGCCGGGAGGCCAGGTTTCTCTCTCCCGTCGCGTAGCGCACCACCCTCGCCCCATGGCGGCCGGCCTTCTTGAGAAGGAACCTGGTAAGGAAGTGGGCGATGCCGCGGCCCCGAAGAGCGGGATCCACCCGCAGGCCCTCAAACCACACCTCCCCGCGCCGGAGAAGCGTGAGCTTGGCCGTGCCGATGGGCCTCCCGGCCTCGGTGGCCACTGCAAGGAACCCGTCTTTGTCGGCAACCCATTCGTCCCACACCTTGTCAATATAGTCACCCCAGTCGCCCCACGTGCGACGGCAAAACGCCAGCACCGTCTTCCTGTCGGAACGCCGCGCGCGGCGGATGAGTATCTTCCTTTTCCTTGTCATGAGTTCGCTCAGGGAATCGGCAAGAGTAGCGCCTTCACGTGTGTTGACTCATGCACCCCACGTGAACTGGTCCGCCCTATCTGACTGTAACTCAAATGAGTACCCGGTAATGATAGCGCAGACTGTCGGTCATTTGAAGCGAAAGCCTGTCGATTCGGGACAATTTGTGAGGCATCGCGCCGCCCCTTTTTTCTTTGATGAATGGACGCCGCGTGCTACCCTCGTGGGTACAGGCGTAGTTGTCACTTTCCGCTCCAGCCCCGAGGCACGGCTGGTGCGAGTGGACAACCGAGAGACGTTCTAGCCCTCCGTAACAACAGACGCGCCCGGCTCGGCGCATTCCGGGGCCGGCCGTCACACATTTACCCGGCACCCATCTGCCGCAGGCGGAGTGTCGTTCTGTCCCCAATTGCCGGAGGTGAGAACCATGGCTGCACCAGCAAACCAGTATGCGTTTGATATCGAGACGGCCCAGCGGGCCGCCAAGAACTGGCAACGAGAGAAGAGCAAGCGAAAGAGAGACGACCGCGAGCTGGCAAGCAAGCACTACGATGCCGTGGAGACAAAGGAGCGTCTCGCGAAACATGCCAATCGCCTGTTGGGAAGGATGAAACAGCGGGTTCCGGTTGAGCGCGAAGCACTGTCGGACAGCCTGAGAGAGCTGTTGGATCGACCGCCGCTCAGAGAAGACGAAATCGACAACGTCTTGATGGAACGGGTCATCGGCGAAACGAGGGATTTTCTCTCGGTCGAATTCCTTTCCCGCGGGCTCCAGGTAAGTCGCTGCGTGAGCAGGGTGGTCACAAACCTGGGCGCCGGGCGGATCGGGTTCGGCACGGGCTTTCTGGTATCGCCTCGCCTTCTTCTCACGAACGAGCACGTTCTTCGCACGGCCGAGACGGCGGCGAGGACCACCGTTGAGTTTGACTATCAGCTTGATCTGCTGTGCCAGCCGCGCGCGGTTGAGAGGTTCAAGCTCATGCCGGGCGAGTTCTTTCTCAATTGCAAAGAACTGGATTTCGCCCTGGTTGCGGTCAACGGGACCTCGGAAGGAGGAAAGCGCCTCAGTGAGTACGGGTGGCTTCCGCTCATAAGGGAGGAAGGAAAAATAATCAAGGGAAATCCGGTCAACCTCATTCAGCATCCTCGCGGCGAGATGAAGCAGATAGTCATCCGGGAGAACAAGCTCAAGGATCTGCTGGACATCTTCGCACAGTACGAGGCGGATACGGAACCCGGCTCGTCGGGCTCCCCCGTGTTTAACGACCAGTGGGAGGTGATAGCCCTCCACCACTCGGGTGTTCCCAAGATGGACAGCAAGGGGAAGTTGCTCGGCGCGGACGGAAGAGCCTGGAAGAAGGGAGACGACCCGTCCCGCCTGGCCTGGGAGGGCAACGAAGGAGTGCGGGTCTCCAGGCTCGTGAAGTACATTGGAGAAGTGAAGCTCACCGGACGAGAGAAACAACTGCGGGACGACATGTTGGCCTCGGGCAGTCTTGCAGGGGCGCACGCCGTCCGCGGGCTGACGGACACCGAGGCGGTATGCGCGGATGGAGTCTGCCGCGAAAAGCAGGTGCCCGTGAGTCCTCCAGTGAAGCGCCGCGACGAGGACGCTGCCCCGCCGCCGGACGCCATGACAACCCGCGTGTCGGGCGGGGCCGTCACCGTGGAGATTCCACTCAGCATCACTGTCAGTCTTGGGACGCCGGGGACGGCTTCTCGGAACGTGGAAACCGGACTTTCCGGGTCTGCCGCAGACGCGGGGTTCCTGGAGAAGATCGAGCCTGACCCGGACTACGATAGTCGTCCCGGCTATGACTCCGACCTTCTCGGCTTCTCTGTGCCGCTCCCGACGCTTTCCAGCTCGATCAAGAACCAGGCCGTCGCGATTCCGGGAGCCGCCGGAGCCGGCAAGTACGAGCTCAAGTATCACCATTACAGCGTCATAATGAACAAGGACCGGCGGCTCGCCTTCGTCGCAGCCGTCAACTACGATGCAGATCCTTCATACGAGTACGACAGAGAAGGCAAGGACAAGTGGTTCTACGATCCCCGTATCGGTGACGAGTTTCAGGCGGGGGAAAAGCTTTATCAAGACAACCCTCTGGACCGGGGACATCTTGTCCGACGGACGGACGCCGCCTGGGGGGACACGGAAGAAGAAGCCAAACTCGCAAACGACGACACCTTCCATTTTACCAACTGTTCGCCTCAGCACGAGGTCTTTAATCAAAGCTCCAAGGCGACGAAACGCGGGATGCAGCTGTGGGGCAATCTCGAGAACCACATAAGCCGGCAGGCCGGCAGCAACAAGAAGAAACTGTGTATTTTCAACGGCCCCATCTTTCGCGCGAACGACCGGCGACACCGAGGCGTGAAGCTTCCGAAGGAGTTCTGGAAGGTAGTCGTCTTCGAGAAGGAGGACGGAAGCCGTTCCGCGGTGGCATTTCTGCTCAGCCAGGCGTCACTAATCGCGAACCTGCCGGAGGAGGAATTCCAGGTCGAGGATTACGCGGCTTATCAGGTTAAGGTTCGTGATATCGGGAGGAAGACGAAGTTGAAATTCGGGAATCTGCCGAACCACGATCCGCTCGAAGCGGAGGGCGCAGAGGCGTTTTTCGAGGCCGGCACGGAGGCCGTGGCGCTGGCGAATGTGGAGGACGCCGTATTGTAGGACAATAGAGGGCACTTCTCGTGCAGGAAGGGGGGTGCGTGGTACCGTCCTCCGGGGGGCGGAGAAGGTGTGAGATTTCTCGGGTGCAAGAGGCGGGGGTCCTGACGTGCGCTGGGTGAGGGACCCTCCTGTCCCCCGTACGTGCCGCCGGTTTCGGAATGCCGGAAGTTCTTCGACGACTACTCAATGGGGGCGGGCTTGGACGTTGGAGATGGGAGAACGGCGAACGGGCAGCGGACAAGGGACGGATCGGGCAACGGGTGACGAACACCCGGCAGCGGACAAAGAGGTGGGCTTGGAACCTACGATTCGCGAAATCACAGAAGACGAGATCACCGGCAGCTTCTTTGCCCTCGTGGCTGAGGTTGAATGCGGGGATCGGTTTGAATTCGCCAACGAGAAGCATCGGGAGTGGCTTTTGAGGCGCATCGGGCAACGGGTCTCGCAGGGAGCGCGCTTCTTCGGCTGCTACGCGCAAGACGGGAAACCGGTCGGCTTCTACGTCCTGGTCATAGAGGATGGTCCGGAGGGTGTTCCCTACTTGGGGCAGAAGGCCGAGATAACCGACATAGCCGTGTTTCCCGAATTCCGCTCACGCGGGTACGGAACCAGGCTGCTGCGGCATGCCGAGCGGATTGCGAAGAAGTCTGGGGTGTATTGTCTCTACGTTGGAACGTATGCAGGCGCCGCCAGGGCGATTTCCTTCTACGTAAGGAACGGCCTGGTTCCCGTGGCGACGATGCCGGACGTGCACGGCCCGCACGCGGAAGGCAACGTCTATTTGAGAAAACTGCTGCGGTAGCGTTCGGGTGTAGCAGCGTCCACGCACTTCGCCGGCGGGGCACTTGCTTTTCTGGGCAGAGAGCTGCGCTAGGAAGAAGCCGTTGAGCCGGCTCCGGGGTTGGGCTTGGGTTCGGATATGGTGGTCGTGCGCGAAAGCTGCTCGATGAGGCGGCTGGCACTGCTCTTGTGAGTGCGAAGCGCCTTCGCCAGAGGGAGGACCGAGCCCTTCAGGCCCGAACGCAGGAGGCGCGACCAACGACCAGGCCGCGCCGTTCAATGTGCTCTGCAATGAAAGGATCTGGATATGCCCGAACTGCCGGAAATCACCTCTCGTGCGCGAGAAATGAAGAAAGAACTGGTGGGCAAGACAATCGCCGGGGTCGAAGTCTTACAGCCGAAGTGCCTCAACGTCCCAGCGAAGGCGTTCGCGAGGGCCCTGACCGGCGCGAGACTGCTCGACGTCACGTCCAGGGGCAAGTGGATCTACGTCAAAACGACGAAAGGCTGGATTTTGCTCAACCTGGGAATGGGGGGCGAGGTTTTGCTCGTCACGCGCGCGAAGCTTCCTAAGAAGTACCGTCTCGTCATCGACTTTAAGGATCGCAGTTGCCTGGCCGTCAATTTCTGGTGGTTCGGCTACGTTCACTACGTCGCGCCGGAGAAGCTCGCCAGCCATAGGATGACGGCAGAGCTCGGTCCGAACGCTCTCGACGTGACGGCGGAGGACCTGCGCACGATGTTCAGGGGCCGCCGCGAGAGGGTCAAATCGTTCCTCCTCAACCAGTCCAGAATAGCGGGGATCGGAAACGCGTACGTGCATGACATACTTTTCCTGGCGCGGCTCCATCCACTGCGAACCGTGGACAGGTTGAAGGAGGCCGACGTGGAAAGACTCGCCTCCGCTATCAGGCAGGGGCTTGAGCCCAGCGCGAAGAAGGGAGGCGCCTTCTACGAGCTCAACCTCTACGGGAAGAAGGGCCGGTTCCAGATGAAGGACATTCTGATAGGCTACAGGGAAGGCCAGAAATGTCCCGAGTGCGGCACAAAGATAGTGAAAATCAAGACCGGAAGCACAAGCAGCTTCATATGCTCAACGTGCCAGCCGAGGAAATAGGGGCAACCGGCGGGAGGCGCCTCCGGTCGCGCCACGGGCGGCGTGCTACTTCAGTGCGCCGAAGACCTCCTTGGTGGTGATCAAATCGGCGGCCCGATGGGTTCCTACTTCTGCGGCGAACACTCGCTCGACAACGTGCCTGTAGTCTTTCACGAAGGGCAAGCGGGCAGCCTTTCTCCTGAGGTCCTGCCTCGCGTGAGCCAGCCCCCTTGTGTCGACGGCCAGTTTCGCCTCGCCGAGAAGCAAACTCTTGCCGTCAAGGGACTCAGCAACGACATCTATCTCAAGGCGACTCTTGTCCGTTCCGTCTCCCCACCACTTGTGTGCCGGCTGCCATTCGATACCGGCTATCGATGACCGGGGGATGGAGCGTCTAACGAGCGTCTCCCAGATTTCTCCGTAGTGGGCTCCTGCGCTTTTCTCTATCTCGCGTGCAACGCTGTCTGTAGATCCGGCCTCCAGCCGTGAGCGGTTGGGTTCAACGAATCTGAACCAAAACGCGAGGAACGGATCCGCTATTCTGTACAGCGATTTCTTGTTGTTTCTCCGGGAGACTCCGAACGGCACTTCGCGATGGACCAGGCCGAGTTCCAGAAGTAGTGACAGGGGGCGCGTAAGCGAGGTAGCAGGCTTGTCGATGCGCGAGGCAATCTCCGAGATCCGATTGCATCCCCACCCTATCAGGGACAGTATGGAGGCGGCCTGTGTCGTTTCCCTGAGGTCATCCAGCAGGAGGCGATGGGGTTCGGCGTGAAGAACACCCTGCGGGTCGAGGACAAGCTTCCGCACCGCTTCCCAGGTTGATTCATAATCTAAAGCCAATTCCCAGTAGTGCGGGATGCCTCCCCAGAGAGAGTAGGTCTCAAGCAATCCGGCACCGCGCGAGCCCTCAAATGCCTTGCCCACCCAGGCAGCCCCCAGGGGGCCGGTGTTGATGATCTCCTGCGCCCTGCCATAGAGCGGCGCAGAAGCATGCAACACGAGTCCGTGCATCATCCGCTGTGACGACCCCGCCACGACAAGGTGGACACGTCTGGCCGAATGTTGGTCGATCAACTTCTGCAAGACACTTGGGAATTCCCGGCTCCCGCTGACAAGGTAGGGAAACTCATCCAGGGCCAAGACAGCACATTCCGGTGCTTCGCGCCACCACCGAGTGAGCAGACTCGCCCAGTCGGGGTACACTACCTGATCGAATCCTGGCATGACGTCGGCGACAGCCGTGGCGAGGGCCGCTCGCTGGAGACTTGGTTCTCGTTCGTCTCCGGCATAATAGACGGAAAGCCGTTTCGGCAGCACCTCGAGAAGAAGACGCGACTTGCCGCACCGGCGGCGGCCATAGAGACAGCAGAACGAACCCTGCCGTCGCCCAAAGGCCCGAGCAAGGCGAGACCGCTCGTTTTCGCGATCCAAGAACTTCAAACGCATGGCGCTTCACCGTCCTTCATGATTATGTGGTAGCAACATTATGTTGTTATAGCATATTCTACATTCTGTCAATAGGATAATCAACGGCAATCTCCGACGTAGCCGTACGGTAGGAAAGAGAGTGGGGGAGACGATCTGCCCCCCCGTTTGCAACGCTCATAACGCGTCCGATTTCGTTCGCTGCCTACCAGAGAGAAAAGCCCATCTCTCCTCAGAAAGATGACCTTCTTGATATCTGGCTGCCCTCACTGGAC
>JAZDPI010000019.1:0-4011 GCA_043797775.1 Candidatus Eiseniibacteriota bacterium | reverse complement strand
GGTGGTCGCCTCGGCCTCTTGGGACACTTTCGTGTTACAAATCTGGGCTTCTCGGACACAACGCATGTGTAAACGCTCCGGCGAAAGAGGATAAGCCTCTCCCCACCTTACTTCGCGGTACAGGTGGGGTAGCCGGGGCGGTCTTGGGCATCACCAAGTGTGCCTCGTGCTCGGCGGCTGGCGTGTCTCGGCGTTGAGTCCGCCTTCCCAGCGACGCTTCCCACGTGATCGACCCGCGGATAATCAGTGCGCCGGCAGTGGCGTTTCTATGCAGGTCTTCCGTTCTCACGGCTAACGCGAGGCAAGCGGGAGGCAAGCAGACGAGAGGAGTTCAGGCGGTCTAGGATGGGTTTCTCTCGTGCCTCGCTTCTTTCTGAGAAGCCCCTCGGCGGCTCGTTTCTCGTCGGCAGCGGTATCAATGGTGTTTCGCGCGCCAGATGCACTTCCACGCGTCACTATGAGCTGGTTACCGCGAAAAGCGTGGGCGCGAGGGTTCTTGGCTAAAGGCGGGCCCGTACCTCTCGCTGCAATTCATCGAGCAGCACCTTACTTGCAACGCTTGCCAGGTTTTGCCAAGTCTTGCGAGCCTCGGGCTTGTCCATTCCCGGCTCTGTTCCCAGAAGATCCGCTTTGACGTCCGCGTCGATGTCGCCTAGTTCCGCCAGCAAGCGAGTCCAGGCATCGGGTGAAGAATCGGGGTCAACGGGGGCGCACTCGAAACCTGGCCTGAGAAGGCGCATCAGTCGTTCCTCATCGTTGCCGCTTAGGGGTCGAGGCTCCGAGTCACAAAGGAGGGTCCCCTGTCGAAGCTCTGCTTGACTTCTCAGCTGAATGATCGCAGAGCCGACTGACAGGTCGGTGACTGCCTGCCGGAACGAGTCGCTCGCGCTCGCCCATTTCGCGACTCGCGCTCCGAGTCCGCCGGTTGCTCTCTGACCTCGGGTGCGTCCTTTCAGCGCAGCTGTTTCCCTGGCCTTTCGCCTTGCTACAGCCCTCTTGCACTCGGCCACCGCCTGGTCAGCCAGTTGCTGGGGGAAACTCGCTCCGGCCAACGCGGCTATTCGCTCCGTGAGTTCAGTCCACAGTTCGGTCGCCTCGAAGCTCATAACATCGAACTCCTCCGGCGGGATCGCCCTGAATTGGCGGTACAGCGCGAGGGTCTCCGCGACAGCCACGTCGTCGAGCACCAAGAAGGGGTTGAGAACCCTCCAGTCCTTGAAGTGGAACAGGGCGACCCATCGTGCGCCCTCGCAGCCCACTTCCGACGAGACATATAGTGCCGAAAGGGCCCCGAACGCCGAGGCCAGCGAGGCCGCCACTAGTTCCTGCTGTTTGTCGTCGACGGTAGCAGCGAACTCTACCTGATGAAAATTGTTATTCGAAACGCCGGGCTCTGAGAACCAAGCCACGGGAGTCTGGAAGACCGCGTGGATTGGGACGGCAATTCGGCAAGACCGAAACGACATGTGCCACCAACTCTTGCCCCGCGTCTTGACGGACTTCTTCTCGTTAACCCCCTGTCTCTCCCCATGGGCCACGTACTCTTTGACATTACGGTTCGACGGAAGGTCCTTTGGCAGAGTCAAGAGCCAGGTTTCGAGCAGGGGGTCGGGACCGTTAGCCAGCTGTTTGGGAGAAGAGAGGAGGCGCGTCAGATACCGGACAGGAATACGGGTGGCTATACCAAGACCCTCAACCTCGCGTGTAACGGAGTTGCTCGTCAGGTCGAGGTCTTTCAACTTGTAGAAGTCGTGGCCTAGCTTCTTCCCGCAGGCGAGGACGACGCCGCTCGGCTCCAGGTCGCCAGCCCTGGCAACCCTCGGAAGCTGTTCGAAGTCGATGAGGACTTGTGGTTTTGTCCCGGCCACAAGTATGTCCGCGTCACCCGGGAAGCCATCGAGGCTACGTACCTCAGCGTCATCAGACGGCACAGGAACCGTCCCCGACAGAAACAATCGACCTGACACGTGGCCGGGCTCTTCAACAAAAGACAGGCGTCCCAAGTCTAGCGCCGCCCCCTGTGTCTTCGGCTCAAGCAAGAGCACGCATGTAGCCACGCGGGCGTCAGAGAACCATACGTCGACCTCCGTGTGCCACACGACCACGTGCCACCGCTGTCGAAGCCAAACCCGCCAAAACGCGAGATCGTCGTTCTGGAGAACGCTGACAGGCATGAGCAGCGCGATTCTCTTGTGTGTAGAGGCGTCGAGAAGGCCAGCCGAAAGAAGGAGAAACCAAGCGGCCAGATTCCCACTCGAAAGTCGCGGAAATGGTGATGAGCCTTGCCCCCAGATCGCATCCAGGGAAGACAGCGCATGGGGAAGATCGTGAGGCTTGTCGTCATAGGGAGGATTGCCGAGCACGACGTTGACTTGCGGAAGCGAAATCCTGATGTCTTGATGCCCGGCTCTGGATACCCTGAGAAACTCCACGCCGAGCCGGAGGTCAAAGGCGTCGCCAGTGCGCACGCAGGGGTAGTTGTCACCATAGTGAATCTGACGGGTCACGAGATTGACGGACGCGAGGTGGGTGGCAAAGGGGTCAATGTCATTCCCATATACCTGCGTCAGTGCGTCCAGGTGATCAAGACCCAACTCTCGGAGACGTTTGTAGGCTTCGACGAGGAAAGTGCCAGCCCCGCAAGCGGGATCAAGAATCACGTCTTCCCCACTTCGCACACCCCAGCGGGCCATGGCTTGTGCGACGCGGGGCTGCGTGTAGTGTTGCCCCATCTTTTGGCGTCGCTCGGGTGATATCAAGCGCTCAAAGATAGTCCCGAGCACGTCGCTCGAAATGGACTGGACTTCCACGCGGGACACGAACGCGATGAGAGACTGCCAGAGGGTGCGAACGTCGGAGGAGGGACAGGCCAACATCCAGTGGGCAGCGGGACTCACCTGAAAGATGGAGTCATAGTCGCCAGAGGCAGTGGAAGCTTGATCGAGCGAGCGGGTAATGGCGGTGTTCAAGTCAGCGGGTTGAGTCGTCTTCCCGTCAAGCAGAGCCGCAAGCGAGAAAGGTTGCCGAAGTACCTGGTAGAAAAGGCAAGCGGTCAGAACCTCCGCGACCGCTTGGCCTGTCAGGAACCGACAAGCGTTGTCCTCGCCTACGTCCAGTCCAACCTTCAGCGCGTGAGCCCTCACTTCAGCCGGGAGCTGGTTGTCTTTGCGGCTGCGGATAACCCAGGGCGACACCGCTTCAACTATCCGCGTCGTCAGTGACTGCGCGAAGCCAAGGACTACTTCATCGAGGGACACGGCTGTGGGAGATCCCGCGCGAGCTGCCATGTAGCGACTGAAAAAGGCGACTAGTCCCGGTTCAGCGGTCTTCGCGCGTTCATCGACGGTCAGGTTGCTCCACCAGCTCTTCGAATTTGCTAGTGCCTCTGGTATCAGCGGAATGGGGTTGCCGAGGAGTCTGTCTAGATGCTCAAGCAGACCAGGGCGGGCATTGAAGAGCGCGATTTCGTGGAAGTTTGTGGTGAAGCAGTACTCAACGCCGGGCAACATGGCTTTTTCCAGGGCATCGTCAACCACCGTCGTTACCAGTGCGCTCGTGCCTTCCGGGTCATCGGGTCGCTTGGCTTCGCCAGTCAAGAGCAAAGTATTCGCGCTGTTTTGGAAGACCTTTACATCGCTTCGCTTCTTTTGAACAGAACCGATGACCCTACTTTCGACTTTCCACTCGATGTCAAAGCCGAGCACCTGGCGACCCACACGTTCAGCCGTGGGCTTTAGATCCGTCAACCATTCGGTTTCGAGGACTCCAGCGTCGTACGGCAAACTTGTCTCCTACGGGCGGCTGCCTATCGAACTCTTCCGACCCGATAGTAGACTACCGGAGTACGATAAGGACTAGCAAGACTAGCGCGCGAATTGTGGCGACGCGCCGCCTTGGGAAGCGGACATTCAGACTAAAGTTGTATTCGCGTGTTTCATCAGTGGAGTTGCGATCGCGCAGCTGCCTTCGGTAGTCATTATGAGATGGCCGATCCATCCGTGTATACCGTGG
>JAZDPI010000014.1:0-9790 GCA_043797775.1 Candidatus Eiseniibacteriota bacterium | reverse complement strand
CGCCGTTTTCGTACTTCACCGTCACCTGGGTCTTGCCGTCCGGCCTGAGGTACGGCAGTATGCCTGCCTTCCTCACGTCGCCGAGCCGCTTTGCAAGTTTGTGAGCCAGCGTAATCGGCAGAGGCATGAGCTCCGGCGTCTCCCTGGTGGCGTACCCGAACATCAGGCCCTGGTCACCGGCTCCCTGCTTATCCACACCGAGGGCGATGTCTTCAGATTGATCGTCGATCGACGTTATGACGGAACAGGTTTGGTAATCGAACCCGTAGCTCGCGTCCGTGTAACCGATGTCTCTGACGATCGACCGCACGATACCGGGAATCTCCACGTAGCAGGACGTTGTGATCTCGCCCGCGACGAAGACCAGGCCAGTAGTGACGAGTGTCTCGCAGGCCACTCTACACGTCGGATCGAGCTCGATTATGGCGTCCAGAATCCCGTCCGAAATCTGATCCGATACCTTGTCGGGGTGACCCTCCGCAACAGACTCGGACGTAAACAGATGATTTCTCCCCATGCCACGGTCCTCCATCTATTAGGTAAGCTCGACTTCGGAAGAATCGCCCACGTTCACCTTCTTGAAGGCGCCCCGTATCGTTGCGTTCTCGCCCACGACGGAAGCGTCAAGGAGGATGTCCTCCACACACGCGCTATCGCTGATGATGCAGTTGCGCACTATCGCGTTGGCAACGGAAGCGTTGGCAGCAATAGAAACGTGAGGTCCGACGACCGAGTTCTCGATGTGCGCCGACTTGTCTATGGCCACGGGCGGCACTATGACCGTACCGGCGATGGCCGGCTGCCTCCTGGTGAATTCGAGCAAATCCCGGTTGGCTATGAGCAGCGTCTCGGTCTTCCCGCAGTCGTACCAGCCGTGTACGGGAAAGGTGCGCATCTCCGAGCCTTTGTCCAGCATCAGTTGAAGCGCGTCGGTGAGTTGATACTCGCCCTTGGTCCTTATGTTCTTCCGCATGATTCCGGTCAAACACTCAAAGAGGAGCGGCGTGTCGGCGATATAGTAGACGCCCACGATGGCCAGGTTGCTCGGAGGAGCCTCGGGTTTCTCGACGAGCTTCTTCACTCGTCCGTTCGAGATCTGAACGACACCGAAGTTCCTGGGATCGCTCACTTCCTTGACGCCGATGTAGTTCCTCTTGCCACCGACGACCTTGGAGAAATCCGCTTTGAATATTGTGTCGCCCAGAACGATGAGAACGGGGGCACCCTTCACGTGCATGGAGGTGAGCTGCACGGCGTGTCCGAGTCCCTTTCTCTCACGCTGCTCGACGTAAGTGACGGTGAGCTTGTAGTTCCTCCTCACGTAGTCCCTGATCCTGTTCCCCATGTATCCGACCACCATCACGACTTCGCGAATTCCTAGTTCGGGCAGCTGGTCAAGTATGTGCGCCAGAATGGGTTTGCCGGCCACGTTCATGAGGGCCTTGGGAAGGGTGTGAGTGTGAGGCCTCAGTCGAGTCCCCACGCCTGCAACGGGAATGATTGCCTTTGTCCTCATGGGCTCTATTCCTCCAACAGTCTCTTCTTGAGCTGCTCTATTTTCTTGACCGGAGTAGGATCCTCTTTGTACAGAAGAGCAAGGTAGATGCTAGCGAAATCGCCCTCGTAAATCAATGAAAAGATTCGCTCAAGACGGGTTTTGCCCTCGCTCCACACCTCCCTCGACTCGGTTCCGTCACTCCCCGTCATCTCGAGAGTAATCTGCACCCGCTTCGAGACCCTGGCGTGGTCGGTCCTGTCCCGCAGAACCACGACGAACGCCGGGACTCTCAAGGACTTCAGGCCCTCCCACCCAACGAGCTCGTTGTGGTTGAGCTCGGGGAAGGAATTGACGAAGGCGAGAGCCTTGCTGTTTTCGTTGAACTGACATTTCCAGCGCAGGGCGGCGCACTGAGTGCTCACTGTACCGTACACCACGATCACCTTGCCCTTCAGCGAGAGCGCGAGCTGTTTGGCTGGATTCGCCGAAGCGGGAACGTGTTGGCCGTACTCCTGGCACTTCCTCTTCAGAAGCGCCACGGTCGCCTCGGCTTCGCCGGGTTCGACGGGAAGTATGCTCATCCTGCGAAGCACGTCGTAAATCATGAAGAACGAATATCCGATCGCAGCCCTTGGCGGAAAGCCGGTTTCCATCTTGAGAAACGGGACACCGTCCGTCAGCGCACGCTTCTGCAACTCTCCACCCGAGCCCAGGCAAACGAGCGTGGCGCGACGCTTCTTCGCCGCCTCGTAGAGCGAGAGAGTCTCTTCCGTGTTGCCGGAATAGCTGGAGCAGAAGACGAGTGATTCGGGTCCGGTGAAACAAGGGGGTTCGTACTCACGCACGACGACGCACGGAACACCGGCGCGTTCTTCCATCAGGGTCCTGATTATGTCGCCGGCTATGGCGGATCCTCCCATGCCGCCGACTATTACGTGCTTGAATCTGGAGCCCCGCCCCGGCAGGGACACGGCGGCGCTGACGGAAAGCGCTTTCTCCACTTGCTGGGGCAACTCGCTGACCAATCTCAGCATCCCCGAGCGGTCCAATTCCTTCACTTCGAGCGGATTGTCAAGCACCATGTGTCCCCCTCACTGGAGAAACGCCGAACTCGATTGTCCCTCCGGATGAATTAAGGAAAGAGAATCTGAGGAAATCTGCTGAGAATCGTCTTCTCGACGAAACTCCTTATCTCAGCAGTGGTGGACAGGCAGAGAGCTTTGTCCGCAAGGTCCTTGGCTTCTGCGAAACTGACCGAACGCACGACGGCCTTTATCTCCGGAAGCAGGTAGGGGCTCACGCTGAACTCGTCCAGGCCCAGGCCGAGAAGCACCGCGGCTCCCGCCGGGTCCCCGCACATCTCGCCACATACTCCAACCCAGATACCGTTCCTGTGCCCGGCGTCCACCAGGGTCTTGACTGAGCGCAGTACGGCCGGATGAAGAGGCTCATACAGATGGGCAGTCTTCTCGTTGCCCCTGTCCACGGCCAGCGTGTATTGTATGAGGTCGTTCGTGCCAATGCTGAAGAAGTCCGCCTCTCTTGCGAGCGACTCCGCCAGCATCACCGCGGCGGGGGTTTCAGCCATGATGCCGATCTCGCAGTGCTCGTCAAACGGCACACCCTTCTCCCTCAGCTCGTCCTTCACGCGGTCGCACAGCACGTTTGCCTGCCTCAACTCCTCGAGGCTCGAAACCATGGGGAACATGAGCTTCACGTTTCCGGAGACGCTCGCCCTGAAAATCGCCCTCAGCTGAATCTTGAATATCTCTTCTCTCTCCAGAGAGAATCTTATGCCTCGCCATCCGAGAAACGGATTGTTCTCCCTCTGCGTCCCGAGATACGAGGCGAACTTGTCCCCCCCCACGTCCATCGTTCTGATTATGACCGGGTAAGGGTACATGAGCTCGGCCACCTTCTTGTAAGCCTCGTGCTGCTCGTCCTCTCCAGGAAGCCTGGCGCTCCGCATGTAGAAAAACTCGGTCCTGAAGAGCCCCACCCCCCTGGCTCCCCTTTCACGCGCCATCTGCGCCTCCTCAGGCATCTCGATGTTCGCGGAGAGCTCGATCTGGTGCCCGTCCGTCGTGACGGCCGGAAGCTCTCTCTGACTCACAAGGGAACCTTCAAGTTCCGCAAGCTGCCGGTGCCTTCTTTCGTATTCGCTCAGCGAGGTCTCGCTCGGCTCCACCTCCAGCTGACCGCGATTCCCGTCCACCGCGACCACGGAGCCCTCTTTCACGTGCAGCGTCGCCGACTTGAGTCCCACGACCGCCGGTATGCCCCGCGAGCGGGCCATGATCGCCACGTGAGAGGTCCTGCCGCCGGCGTCTGTCGCGATGCCGAGTATCCTGTCCTTCTCGAGAAGTGCGGCCTCGCTGGGCGTCAAGTCTTTGGCAACAAGAACAACCTGTCCCCTGAGGTCGCCGAGACTCTTCCTGGGCTTGCTTATGAGGTGCCGTATGACGCGACGTTTCACGTCGCGGACATCAGAGGCCGTATTCCTGAAGTGTTCTTCTTCCGCCACGTCGAACTCTTCGGCTATCTTCGAGAGAGTCCTCCTGTAGGCGAATTCGGCGTTGATTCGCTCGTCGCGAATCGCCTTCACCGTGGCTTCGACTGCAACGACGTCATCCAGAATCATGAGATGGGCGTCAAATATACTGGCCTGCTCGTCTCCGAGCTCGGCACGAATGGTTTCCCTTATCTCCTCTATCTCTCTACGAGTACCCGCCAGTGCAGAATGGAACCGAACGACCTCATTCTCCACGTCGTGCTCGGCGAGACGCCTTTCTCCCACGTGAAGCTCCTCAGGCTCAAAAACGTGGGCCGCGCCTATCGCGATGCCGGGGGAGGCTCCTATCCCCTTGATTATTCTGGACTCCGCCTTTGTCATAGACTACCGCCGTTGCCTGTGCGTCGGACTACTCGTTGAACTTGTTCACCACCAGCGCCGAGAGTGTCTCCAACGCTTCGACCTCGTCCTTGCCGCGCACCCTTATCCTGATCGCAGACCCCCTTGCCGCGGCAAGCGAGGCGAGCCCCAGAATACTCTTGCCGTTCACCTCGATCCCGTCCTTCATGACCCAGATTTCTGAACGGAAGCGACCGGCTTCGGTGACGAAAATTCCAGCGGCCCTGAGGTGAAGGCCGAGCTGGTTCTCGATTGTAAGAGTCCGCTCAACCATTGCTCTTCCCGAAAGCTGAACTCGATATATTAACTCAAAAAGCCCCCGCTGTCAAAACAACGCCCAGGGCGCCCGCTATAAGGGCGATTTCCGTTATTCGCTTGTGAAAGCTCTCCGGCAGCACGCCACACACAATCGCGATCGCCGGAAACACGACCAGGGCCTCACTATTGCCGGCGTCCCCCCACGCACGAGACAGCGTGACGAGCAGTGCCCCCAGAGAAAACGCCCCACACCTGCCCAACCAGTCACTCATTTGCACAAGCCGAAGCCGGGACACCTCCACCACCGTGCCCGTACCGAGGGCGTATCCACGAACGACGCCCCTCACCCGATAGTAGACGTGAAACACGTTGTAAGCCGCCATCAAAGCGAAGGCCCCCGCCGCACCGTAGAACAATGCGATCATGACGCCAATCGTTCCGGCAACGGGCCGCAGGTTGGCCCAGAAGAATCTGTCTCCCGCCGCCGCCAGCGGAACAGCCAGCAGGGTCTTAAGGCTCTCCACGTCCGAGGCCTGCCTGCGTCCCGCCTTCACTTCTTCTTCCAGCTTTGTAACCGCCCCTATGACGTAGGACGCGAGGATCGGATTCGTATTGAAAAGCGCGAGATGTCGCGCCGCAAAATCGCGAGAAACGGTGGATTCGGAGGAGAGTCTCCGACCGACCGGGAAAATCACGTGTGCGAAACCTTGCGCCTGGAGGCCGTCGTAGTTCCACGCAGACTGAAGATAGAAAGACCTCAGGACAAGTCCCAGTAAACCCAGCTTGTCGATGCGTGCGCCACGCATGAAGCTCTCCTCAACCGGCCAGCCTGCCGGCCAGAACGGCCAGAACCGCCCCCACCACCAGTGACAGGGCACGCCCTTTGGCCCTCCGAACGAAGACGGAGAAGAGCACGCCGGCTCCCATGGCCTCAATCACCATGAGGACACGGGAGTAGTCCCGCTCGCTCAAGAACGTGCTCTTGAGAAGTGCTCCGGCCACAAGGCTCAGGGCCAGGGACGCCCCGAGGCAGAGTAGAGCACCTCTGACAAAGGCCAGCGTCAGACCGGCGGCCGAAAGACCCGCGGGATCGACGTTCTCGCCTTTCTCGAAGCGAGAGAGCATCGCCCTGAAAAGCCTTCGATTCCCTTCCCTCTCAAGCATGACTGTCTCCCTGCCCAGAAGCCCGATCACCAGTGCGGCAAGGACGCCGAGAAGACACGCAGACGTGAACGCGACAGCGGGCTCACCCCGCACTAGCTGTGCGGCAAGCCACACGCCGCCGAACGAGGCGACGGGAGAGTCGGGCATCGGCCTTGCCCCCATGGGAATCGCGCTGGACCAGAGCATCTGAAGCACAAGGCCGACGAGCACACCGGCGTGCGGCAAGCCGACCAGGCTTCCGGCAATCGAGCCGCTGACGAGAGGCTGACTCAACATGACCTGCCAGGCGGCAGTCGTGTCGAGCGCACAGACGCCGCAGGCCAGGCAAAAAACGAGGAGCTCGCTGGAGTACACGCTCGGGTCCCCCTGTTGCCGCGGCCGCCGGCTCAGCCGTGGCCCACGCCACGGTCCTCGAGTGCGACGGTAAAATTGACCCGCATGTGGGTCGCATCCGCGGGAAGCGTCCAGACAGGAATGAGGCAGGTGGCTTGATAGACGCGTTCCAATCCGCTCTCAGACAGCGAGACCGTCTCCACGGGAAACTGCCAGAGTCTGAACTCCGCGTCTGAGGACAGGACAGTGTCGAAGGCCAGATGCTCGTCTGTCGCCCGCACCTCCCTGACGTGCTGAAACTCGCGCGGTTCGGCGAGCGAGAAGTCCCGGGCCTCGGACGTGCCGCAACACACGAAGCCACGCACCCTTCTGCCCGACGGAAAATGGAAATTGAGTTCGGGAGCAAAGAGAATTCCGGAGCAGGTTTCCCTGTCCCAGTCCAGAGCGTACTCGACGGCCAGAGAAGGAACGCGCGAATCGAGTAGAAGCGTCTTCTCGATACTGACGCCCAGTCGCCCCCCCGGCGGGCCGACTTGTCCGGCGCGCCTCAGAGTGACGGCAGCACCTCCCGGACCAAGCTCAGGTGCGTAGGGAGAAGACACGAAATCCCCGAGCTCAGCGTAAGTGACCTCGAGCATCTCCGTCAATGAAGTGGAACGAGGGAGAAAATGATCGAGAAGGCAGACCCTCGGATGCCTGTCGAAACGGAGAAATCGCCCCAGGCCTTTCTCTTTGGCAAGGACGGCCTCGTGGATGCTCGCAGCCTTTTCGGCAGGCCGGCCGGGGTTCCCGTGCTCCAGTCGAGCATGATACGCCTCCCGGCGTCTCGCGAGAGTGTTGAGCAGGTTTATTTCGCGCTGCGCGTGGTCAATCTCGACCACAGTCCCTCCGTCCGAAGGCCTGACGAACAGCGTGAGGCTGCCCGCCGATAGTAGAACTTCACTGTCTCCGTCTCCGTCGACGTCCAGAAATCCGGTCCGGGCAGAGCCGCCCCCACCCGTTCCGGCCCCCAGAGCCAGGTTCTCGGCCCTTATTATGTGCCTGTACACTGCCTCCCTGAGGTGAGGGAGATAGAGTCCGCCGAAGACACCGTGCCAGTACGCGCAATTGCACTGCGCCCTACACGTTTCGTTCCTCGCCCGAACGAACGCGTCTTCCGGGGCTCCCGAGGCGAGCATTGCCGCGACAAGCCTTCTCGCCTCGAGCATGCGCTTGTGCATCCAGTTGCTTTCCGGGTAGCGACTGAGGAAATTCCGCCAGAAACCGCCCTTGACGAAGCTCTCGTATTTCCCCAGGTCTCCCTCCTCCCCCAGTTTCTTGAGGAGACTGTGATATGCAAGTTGTGCGCCGACCGGCAGGCACCACTCCATCATTTCTGCGTAGGATGCCGTCGGCAGAAAAACCCATCCCAGAGGCCTGTGCCGGCCCGCGTACTCCTCGAACGTAGTGACGCGCAGCCATTCGCGGTTCTCCTCAAGCGCCGCGAAGAACTTCTCGAGCCACCCCTGCACGTACGAGAGCTCGTGCGTGCCCGGCCATATGCCGAACTTCTCCCCATCATCTGCGAAGACGAGAAGTGCACGCTCGTCCGCGGAAGCGTTCTGGCGAAGATACCGGATGGTCTCCGCCGGGTCGGCAAAGGGGATGAGGTACCTGAGGCGTTTGCTGCCGGAAAAGACCCGCACGACGGCGCCTTGATCCTCGGTCAAAAAGCATCCGAGGAGCTCGTGCTCCGAAAGACCCGCACTTTTGAAATGTGAGTCATCCACGACGGTGTACTTCACTCCCGCTTCCGCCATCCGGCTGGGAAGCGACGGCTCCCAAACCCTCTCAGCGAGCCACATCCCGCTCGGGTCGAACCCGAGTCGGTCGCGCAGAAAAGCGCTGAGCTTTTTGATCTGGCCGACCTTGTCGTCGTCCGGTATGGAGGGCAGTATGGGTTCGTAGAACCCTCCCGTGAGGAGCTCTAGCTGACCCCGCGACACGAGGGTTTCGACGGTGTCCAGGTATTCGGGACGGTGCTGCTCCATCCACTCCAGAAGAGAACCGCTCACGTGAAGCACCACTCTCACGTAAGGATGGCGCTTCAGAATGTCCAGGAAGGGGCGATAGGCTTTTGCGAACCCCTCTTCCATCACGAACTCGAAATTCCCGACGGGCTGATGATTGTGGACACAGAATATGAAACTAATCTTGTTCAATGTCGACCTTCCCGAGCAGTTTCGCCACATCGTAACAGGGATTTCCGGGAACGTCCTGGGCCGTCAGTCTCGGCACTCGCGCGGCCAATCGCCGGAGCATCAGGATGTCTTCGTCGTTCACGTAGAGATAGGGCAGGATCTTTCTCTTCCCTTGTGAGAAGTGCATGCCCCCCACGTTGATCGAGCCCACCGAGACCCCGCCGTCCACAAGCTCGAGTGCCTGTTTGGGCCCTCTCACGAGAAGCACGCATTTGCCGGCGCTGGCCGAGTGCTCCTTGAGGATACCTGGGCTGCGCTTCACCTCGGCCACCATGAGCTTCGCCTCTGATGGGAGACCCATCCGCAGAAGCTCGCCGGCGCCCGGCGTCACGGCAGTCTGATCGTCGGCGATGAAGAACACGTCCGGCGACAGTGCGTTTCCCCACCCCACCACGACTTGCGCGTGAAGCAGTCTGTCGTCGATTCTGAAGAGCACTAGATTCATTGCGCAACCTGAATGCCGGCTCTTCCCTTGGCCAGCACTCTCTGCACCAACTCATCGAACGGCATCTTGCCGCGGTAGTGAAAAAACTCGAGGACCATCGGCAGGTTAATGCCGGTGACCACACGCACGTTTCCCCCACAATCCCGCGCGAGCCCGCACGCCGTGAGACAGCTTCCTCCCGCAACGTCGACGAAAACGACCGCCTCGTCGTCGCCGTAAGTGAGAAGTTCCTTCCGAATGGCGTCGCGAAGACTCTCCGACGACAGCTCCTTGTTGGAGAGCACTCTGACTGCCGCCTGCGGTCCGACAATGAGCTGAGCCGTGCGAACCAGCTCACCGCCGAGATCGCCGTGGGTCACGAACAGGGTTCTTACCATCTGGGGCCGTCCTACTCACCTTGAGGCTAGCGCCTTGAACACAGAGGTCCCCGTGAGTTCATGTCGAGCCCGATGCGGCGACTCTTCATCTGCCGACGTCTCTGTGTTGAACTCGGACGTTTGTGCCCTGACTCTGGAGGATTTCCGCCACGCGATTCACAGCGTAGACAGAACGATGTCTTCCTCCGGTGCATCCGACAGCAATCGTGAGATATGATTTACCCTCTTTTCTGAATTCAGGCAAGAGGAAACGAAGGAAGCTCTCGACGTGCTCGAAGAACCGGCGGGTGGTCTCGCAGGACTCCAGGAAGTCCGCGACTCTTCTGTCGTTGCCCGTGTACGCCCTGAGGTCTTGCACGTAGTGAGGATTCGGCAGGAACCTGACGTCGAGCACCAGATCGGAATCCAGAGGGATGCCGAATTTGTAGCCGAATGAGACGATCGTGGTGAGCAGCTCCGCTCTCGCCTCCGGGGAGGAGCAGATGGAGGAAAGCGTGTCCCTCAACTCTCCCGGAGTCATGGCAGAAGTGTCGAGCACCTTCGCGGCGCCGTCTCTGAGAGGAG
>JAZDPI010000106.1:0-4012 GCA_043797775.1 Candidatus Eiseniibacteriota bacterium | reverse complement strand
ACGACGAGGACGCGGAGCAGCCCGATTTCAACTGGACTTCGTTCAACTCGAACCTGGTTCTGCGCTGGGAGTATAGACCCGGCAGTGCGCTGTATCTGGTGTGGGCACAGGCGAGAGATCGTTACAGGAGCATCGGCGATTTCGACATGGGGAACGACTGGGACAGTCTCTTCGGCACGATACCGAACAATACGCTTCTCTTGAAGTTCAGCTACTGGTGGAGCCTGTAGGCGAGCATACTCGCGGGCGCTCTCGATGCGCGTCGAGGGCGCCCGTAGTCTATTCGCGCTCCGCCATCTCGATGCACTCCTACGGGCACACGTCCGTGCACAGACCGCAACCGCAGGGTCTCCAGACCGTCTCGCAGAAGCTTCTCACCCTCTCATCCCTGTGCCGCCCTCACCCCTTCTGCCATTCCGCCATTATCTGGCCGAAGCACTCGAGGCCGCTCGGTATGACCGCACCGTAACCGCCGCCGGGGTTCGTCCACGCACCCGCAAGATAAAGGTTCTTGATGGGAGTTGCGTGCGGGAGGCGCCTCGGGATAGCGTTCTCCAGAGTCTGATCCCAACCGTACATGGCACCGCGGTAGTTGGACGTGTAACGCACGTTCGTGAGCGGTGTGCCGATCTCCCTCACTTCTACTGCACCCGAGAGTCCGGGAAGGAGCGTCTCCTCGGCCCTGGCAATCATCAAGTCGGCCAGCCTCTCCTTCTCCTTTCTGTACTCGGTCTTCTTCCCCGCGAAGTAGTCCGCCTCGTACTTTTTCCAGTAATCGAATCCCTGGAGCGTGATGAGGCTCAGTGTGTTTTTTCCCTTCGGTGAGTAGCCGTCGTACAGATTGTCGTACAGGGTGGCGCCGATACCGCACTTCTCGACGTCCGCCGCCAAACACGATTCGAACTCAGCCTCCACGTCGTAGCCGTCACTGAGGAAAATCTCGGTGTCCGTAATGGCGAGCTCCCGCACCAGGTCCTTATTGAGACCCAAAAACACCTGGAAGCAGGAAAGGCTCACGGTATACGTGGCCATCCGCGAAAGATACTCTGCCAGAAACGGATCTTTCGCCATCAGCTTGTGGAACGTGTCGTGCGCGTTTGCGTTCGACACAACCACCTTGCCGGTAAACTCGCGTCCGTCCGCCGTCTTGACACCGTACGCCGCGTGGTCCTTCGTGAGGATCTCCGCAACGCGTGTGTTGAGCATCACCTTGCCCTTCCGCTCCTCTATGAACTTGACGAAAGCGTCGCTGATCTTCTGCGATTTGCCGACTGGATAGTAACCGCCTTCCTCGAGATAGCCGATGACGGGGAGAGCGTAGTAGAGGCTGGCAAGCCTGGAGGGAGGGAGACCGAAGTAACCCCAGAGCGCCGACACGAGGCCTTTCAGTTTTTCACTCTTGATGTGGGCGTCAACCACCTGCCCCCACGTCTTGGCGTAGGCGCTGAAAAGATAGGGGAACTTGACGGGGAAATCGCCCATGTTTATCTGACCCTGGGTGGCCCTCAGCTTCTGGACGTCGCCCGCTATGCCCTTCATCGCGTCAAAGAGACCCGCTATGCCCTCCTTCTCCTCGGGAAAATGCCCGGAAAGCAGTTCCACGTAGGCCTGGACGTTCTTCTGGGGGACGCGGATGTCGTAGTCGGGATAGACGGCCCGGTAGAGGCACGGATGGGGCACGAATTCGACGTCCGTGATCTCGGGGAACCCTGAAATGAGATTGTGAACGCCGTTCCTCTCACCCACGGTCGTCGAGTGAAGGGACACGTCAAAGACGAAGCCGCCGGGCCTCTTGAACGTGGTGGCGTAGCCGCCCGGCGCGCTGTGTTGTTCCAAAACGAGAGCCTTGAACCCCTGCCTCGCGAAAGCCGCGGCACAGCTCAGCCCCCCCAGACCGGAGCCGACGATCACGGCGTCGTACTCGTTCGGCGCCGTCTCGGCACCGTCGGAAACCGGGAGCGTGCTCCAGTCCAAAGCCGCCACCGAGACTCCGGCGAGGATCGCCTTGATGAAGTCCCGTCTGTTGATCGATTCCTTCGCGCTCTCGTTCGACATGTGGCCTCCTCTACTTGCGACTCAATTTGGAAAGACAAGACGCGCCACCCGATTGACGCTCTCGTTTGACGAGCCGCCTCCGTTATCCGCGCCTTCTATTGCAGCGTCTTCCAGCGGGGTCCGAGCCCAGCTTTTCCAACTCTCGCTCCGGCGCCTGACGATGTTCCAGGGCTCGGTGCACTGCCGACAGCAGTTCGGAGAGACCATACGGTTTCTCGATGAAGCCGTAGCACCTTTCCCGTACCACCTGCCACTCAGAACTCTGCTCATTGTAGCCACTCGTCAGCAGGATCGCAAGTGAAGGGTTTCTTCTCGATAGCTCGTCTGCAAGCAGGATGCCGTTTCCGTCGGGGAGGCTCGTCTCACCCAGGACCAGTGAAATTCCGGCCTTCTCCCGTTCGAAGACGGCAAGCGCCTCCTGCGCACTCGACGCCTCGAAGACTGTGTACTCCCTGCCGCGAAGCGCCCGCGTTACCCATCCTCTCATGGTCGCGTCATCCTCAACGACGAGGACTCCCCGTCCTTTCTCCCAGGCTTCGCCGGCGCCCCGTGAAGCGGTTGTCTCTTCTTCCGTCTCCGCGGCCACCGCAGGCAGGTGTACGCTGAACGTTGAACCGCGCCCGGGCTCACTCTCGACGTTCACCCATCCCTGGTGCTGCTTCACGATGCCGTAAACGACCGCCAGTCCCAGGCCCGTGCCCTCGGGTTTCGTCGAGAAGAAGGGTTCAAACAGGTGCTCCCGCGTCGCCGCGTCCATGCCCGCCCCGGTGTCGGTGACGGAGGCCCGCACAAAGTCACCCGGCCTTGATTCCGGCATGATCGCAAGACTGCCCTCGGCCACTCGCACGTTCTCCGTCGTGATCGTGATGTTTCCCCCATCGCGCATTGCCTCGCGCGCGTTGACCACGAGATTGCTCAGAACCTGCTGCATCTGTACCTGGTCGGCCTTGACGGCGTGGAGGCCCTCACCGAGCGCCAACTCGATTCCCACGTCTCCGCCGATCATGCGTCTGAGCATCGGCTCAAAATCCGTCAACAGGCGATTGACGTCCATCATCTTCGGGTCCAGCACGTGTTTTCGACCGAAGGTCAGAAGCCGACGCACCAGCGCCGCGGCCTGCTCCGACAGCCGCAGGATTTCCTCCGCATCGGCGCGCCTGGGGTCGTCGGGAGACATCTCGGAGAGCCAGACCTCGCTCGTTCCCATGATCCCCATTATAAGATTGTTGAAGTCGTGAGCCACGCCGCCCGCGAGCTTGCCTACGACCTCCATCTTCTGTGACTGCCGGAGCTGCTCCTCGCTGTAGCGAAGAGCCTCCTCGGTTCGCCTGCACTCCACCAGATTCCTCACCCACGTGCCGAATCTGGCGGCGTCGAAGTGGGGGGTGGCAACGGCCACTGGAGATATGTGATAAAAATTGGGGAGTACCTCCATCCCCACGATCATGATGGGGTGCGTGTGGAGGACCTCGAGAAGGACCGAAGGAGAGAAGCGTCTCCGGTCGTACTGGCAGAGGGCGGTGACCTGGACGCTGCGGCACATTTCATCGAGCCTCGCCTCGTACTCGATCAGCCGCTCACTCCCGGGCAGGCCCTTGAGGGCCCAGCTCATCTCTCCAGTGGCGCGCACGGCGGGGTATCCTTCGGAAAGGGCCTTCTCTGTCTCTGTACGGACAAGTTCAAGCATCCGTTCAGGGTCGAACGAGCCCTTTGCCCCATAGGATTCCACGGAACTCAGGATCGTGAGCCGGCCGCCGGCGAGAGCTTCCTCTACGTCGACACCGTTCCCCCTGAGATAGCGCAGGATGGCCTGCTTGGGATGCGTGTCGACAATGTAGATGACCTTCTCGCCGCGGCGAAACCCCTCCTTGAGGTACGAAGTCAGGACGATCCGGTGCTCGTCTTCCATTTGATAAAGAAAACCCACATGATCGCCCGGTCTGAGATCCTCCATAGA
>JAZDPI010000005.1:0-10658 GCA_043797775.1 Candidatus Eiseniibacteriota bacterium | reverse complement strand
GATTTCATCCGCGCGCAAGGCACCAGGACCCTGCCCGGCCGCCTCCGGCGCAGAAGAGCCTACCTCTCGCACTTCTGAAGAATACGCAACTGAGGGAACGACTTTCCAACCTGCCAGCCGCGCGCTCAACGAGCTCAGAGTCCTCGTCCGGCCTGAGGCATCCTCCCCACCGCTGCTCGTCGCCCTTTCGATCTTCCCGACCGCCCAGACCCTTCCGGTAAGCTCGGACGAATAAACGTCTCTTCTCGCCCTGGTTCCCGAGGAGGAAACAAGCTCGCCGTGCCGCGCGGACAACGAGAAGTTCCGCACCGGCGAATACTGCGCTCCCAACTCCAGTCTACGCTGCCCCTCCTTCGAGAAGGCGCTGTCGGCCATGGCCCAGTTCTCGTGGTCAAAGGCCTGGTGAAGATTGCCGAAAGTCCCGAAGCTCTTCTCGATGAGCGTCGCACTGGCGTCTGCGGCGAGAAGCCCGAGAGAGCGCTCTCCGAACCCGACGCCTCTCGCGTTCATTCTCACGGACAACAATCCTGCCCTTCCGAGGTTGTCGGAATCGTCTCGGGAGGAGAACGTGTTGAGATCCGTCTGGCTCAGCGCGAGCTCCCCCGTGAAATCAAGTCCCGCCACGGACAGCGAAGCTCTCAGATCCTCCACGGTCTTAGACGTGGGGGCGACGAGACTCCTGGCAGGAACGTAGTCTGCGTTTCCGGCCCCCGCGTACGTGTAGTAGACCTTTCCGGCAGTGTCCGCGGAGGCGAAATACGACCCACGACCTGCGCCCATGTTCACAAAACTGACAGCATAGGCCCCCTTCCTGTCGGCGACGAATCTGAAAAAGCCCGAACCGGTCGAATCGCCGCTCACAAGCTCGTAGTCGCCGTTGCCGGGCCCCACGTACACTGCTCCGCCCGTTGAGCCGCCAGCGGGGACGTCCCCGGCTTGCTTCAGGAACTCCCTTTCCGCGTCGCCGAGCCCGACGGTGCCGCGTGATTTATCGTCGGACTCCGAGACATAGAGGAAGTCGATCCGCCCTCTTTTTCCCAGCAGTCCGGCACCTGCACCGGCGGCGTAGAAGCCCTTCTGGTAGTCGCCGAACGCGTACTCGTATTCCACCGAGACCCTTGTGTGCGCCGTGATGGGTCTGCGATTCGTGAAGTAGAGCCGTCCGGAGTTGTAGTCAACCCAATAGTCGCCCCCCTCCCCTCGCTGCAGCCGCACGCCGTCCAGCAGGACTCTCTCGCTTCCGGCCACGACGACGCAGGGAGAGCCACCGTCCGAAGTCAGTTGATACGGTCCCTGTTTGCCTTCCGTTCCCAGGAACTCCCTCGAGGTCCACTTCCCCCTGAGTGTGCTTCCCGCCAGAACGACGTCCGCTCCCCTGACTCTGCCGCTCGCGGTCGCGCCTTCGAGCCTCCGGGAGACGTTGACGAGCCGGGAGTTGTCCAGAAGGAGATTGCAGTCCCCAAGAGAAGCATTGAAGGACTGAGAGCGTAGCTCGATCCTTATCTCGTCCAGCTCACTCAGAGACTCCGTCCTCCCGTCCGGCTGAATCGGAAGATCCCTGTCGGTCAGAACGGCGGTCATCTCCACACCCTTCGTCACCTGCCCGCTGACGTGCATGTCGAGGGATTGCTTGAGAGTCGCGTCGCGATTCGACCCCAGCTCCACGGAAAAGGTCTTGACTCCCCTGAGCTTGAGCCCCGAGGCGGACCTGGCGGGAACAAGGGACCCCGCCGCCGGGGCCGCGGCCGACGACTCGGCCGCGCCCTGTTCGGCCCCAGAGAAGCTCGGAGCCCAGGCACGCCTGAGAAAGTACGCATCTTTAAGAACGAACGGCAGGAACTTGTACTCGATTCTGAGCTCGGTTCGCGGCGGAAGGGGCCGTTCAAGAACGACGAGGCCCCTCCTGAAATCCAGGAAGTAAGCGCCTCTCTGCAGCGGTGCTCCCGCTATTGTGATGACCTCGCTTCCGACAAAGATGTTCCTGTCCGGCAGGGCAATCGTGTCAACCGCCTGGGGAAACGTCCAGGTCACTATTCTGGAGTTGGCCGCCGTCTTCCTCGAGGCAAAGACGGGTGCCTCCTGCCCCCCAGCACACCGTGCCAGGCAGACGATCGCCAGAACGGTTGCGAGCAGTCCGGTGACTTCCCGTTTCACGTCAGTGCTTCACCTCCGGCCGCTGTGCGCCGTCTTTCTCAAACACGTGCACAACGTCGGCTCCCGAATCGACGACGTAAACCAGTCCGGTCGGCGCCACGGCCACGGACGAAGGAGAGACGAAAGGCTCGCCCCCCGCGCCCGTCAACTCGAGCTCAATTCCCCTTCCGGGCCCGTAGACGAGGACTCTTCTGCCGGCTGAATCCGCAACATAGACGTTGCCCTGCGCGTCGGTGTCCACGTCAACGGGTTCGCAAAGGCCTGCGCAGACTTCCAGCTCTCCGAGGGGGTTGCCCAGGGAGTTGAGCACCGCAACCCTCCTGTTCCCTCGATCGCAGACCAACACCTCACCTTCTTTGCTGCACGAGATCCCTGCCGGCCCGTTAAAGCGACCCTGCCCCGTCCCGAATCCTCCGACCAGTGCCAGCGGTTCCCAGAATCCGGAAAAGACGATGACGCCTTCGGCTTCGGCGTCAGTCACGTAGATGGATCCTGATCGAGAGAACGCCAGGCATCTCGGTGTGAATGCGTGTCGCCACTGTATGCTTTGCCATTCGCTCAGCCCCTCCTTGGAGACGCACGTGGCGAGGAATCGACCCTCCATGTCGTATTGCAGGATTCTCTCGTTCATCGAGTCCACGACGTAGATCGAAAGCGAGTTTTCCACGGCGTCGGTCGGCCGCCTGAGACCTCCGCCGCCGGCCCCCGTCGCCCCGAATTCCGCAAGATACCTGCCGCCCGCGTCGAACTTCTGTACCCTGTCGTTTCCCGTGTCCGCCACGAGCACGTTCCCGAAGGAGTCCACCGACACCGAAGAGGGCGCCCTGAACCGGCCGGCCCCCTGCCCGCTGCCGCCGAAGGACGACCTGTACCTGAGCATCGGTCCGGGCCGTTTCTCACTGCCGGTCGGACCGCCCTCTTCGCCGCTCGCGCCGTCGGGTCCTATGACGCGGACGCTGACGAACAGACTGTCGCGAGCGGCGGCGCGCGTTCGGCTGTCGGCGGCGGCGGGTTGGGGCACCATCCCCGACCGGCCGGCGCACGACACCAGACAAACGGAGGAAAAGGACAGGACTAGCAGCAGGAATGACGACAACTTCTCGTTAAACATCTCACGATCCTATCGTCTCTGGGGACAGACGACCGTGACGCGGACAATCTCGTCCGGCACCCCTGGACAGGCACACTCACCTTTTCTTGCAGAGATTTCCGGCGGCAGGCTTCAGAAGGATTTGCTCAGGCAAACCATGACCGAGGAAGGAGAAGTCTCGTCAGGTCGAAGCTCGAGTTTCAGCCCCAGCGGCTTGCCGGGGGCGTCAGACGCCCGCACCACAGAACGGGCCGCATCCATCGCCGAGAGTATCCGAGCGGCCGCAGCCACTCCCAGCATATACGTAGCCCGGCGAAATGACAGAAGGCTTTTCCTCCTCAGGCTCCTGTAGCGCGCCTGATCCTCTTGAGACTGCCAATCCCAGGCATCGTCACCGAAGTATCCGTTCTGCTGAACATACTCATCCTGTCTCTGCCTGTCGTCGGGGTACAGTGCTCTCGCCTCCCTCCTCACATCCTCGTTGTAGCTCCCGGGCCCCGGATCACTGCGCGCATACTGCCCGAGGGCGCGGCAGTAATCCTCAGGCTTCCCCTCAGCGTCGGCACCCGCCATCAACCCGGCGTACTCTATGTAGGAGTCTTTTCGCAGGTGCCCTTGAACTTCAAAGACGATGAAGCCGGTCCATATTGCCGCCTCCGCCAGGAAAAACGCCTTGGCTCGCTCCTTCTTCCCGGCGTAATACTCACCCGCCCCAGGCAGGAGAGTGGAAAGGGCAAGGGCTTTCGCCCTCGACTTCCCGCCCGTCTCACCCGCCTCCGCCGGTGCGGACCCCGTGTCTTCCCCGCCCTGCTCACCAGACTGGAAGGCAGGATCTTCCAGAAAGAGCACCAGGCTGCCGGACGGCGACAGGCTCGACGCCGAAGCCGCTGCGGGCAAGAGGGCCGCCAGGGCACCGGCACAGAAAACGATGGCCAGAAGGGAGAATCGCGACACTTCGAACCTCGACGGCCTCGGCCGGTTCGCTCAAGAACGGATCAGAACGATCTGTGGGCCAGCAGCATCACACCCGTAGAATGCTGATTGCCCTGGAACTTGAGATTGAGCTCGACGCCGTGGCCGACCTTGACGTTGTAGTCGCGCGCAAGCCTCAGCGCGTCGATGGCGCTCGCAACGTGGTTCACAACCGCAAGCATCATGGCGTAGCCGGACCTCTTGAGCAGCCTGTTGCTGTCGTCTCGCAGGTCCAGGTACCCCTCCCTGGTGCCGGGGTCCCAGCCGGGGAAATAGACCGGATACTTGCCTATGTCCTCGTAGTAGTGTTCTTTATCGTGCGCGTAGAAATACTCAATCAGAGAGTCAACCTCAGCAGTGTAAGTGTACCCGTTGTACTCGGTCCCGATGTCAGGATAAGTCCAGTGCTGGTCGGCGTAGTCCTCGTACTCCTCCTTCTTGTCTTTCCCGCTCCTATGAAGAAAGTAGCTGGAGGTCCACGCAATCGCCTCGACTCCGAGGTAGACGTAACCCCGCTTGGCACCGACGTAAAGCTGCCCGCTGCCCGGCATGAGAGATGAAAACAGGAACGCCTTGCTGGGCGACTTCGGCAGAGCCGGCGTCTGGTCGGTGGGAGAGATCTTCTCCTCCTTCTTGGCCTCGTCTCGTATCGACTTCTGTGCCAGCAGAAGCGTGGGGTGTGCGTCAAGGTTTCCCAGGGTCGGATCTGCCAGCGTGAAACATGCGCTCACGCGAAGCACATCGCCTGCTGCGGCCTCGCCCTGAGAAGCGACGAGGGCCGAAAGGCACAGCAGGGCAATAGCTGCCATGAAGACGGGAAGTCGCTGCGTTTTCAACCGGGCCATGACCACCTCGATACCGGCCGCAGGCGGAAGCCCGCCCGCTCTGCTAATCAATACTCCTACAACGAAATCCAGTTCCCTTCTAGTGTAACACAGAAGCCCTGCCGAATGCTACGTCTTTTCTGCCGCCGGCCTGCGCCTCCACCCGGATCACGTAGACCCCGGGTGGAACCCTCCCGTGTATCCACAAGAACGAGTTCTCGTTAGGCCCGCACTCCTTCCGGTCTCTGTAGACGCTCCTCCCGGAAAGGTCAAACATTTCGACGGTCACCGAAGCCGCCTCAGAGAGCGTGAAAGCCACCGTCGTTCCCAGGCCCCTCGAGGGGTTGGGATAGGTCTCGATGAGCCCGCGCGAGACGATCCTCTCTCCGCCGGCAGGCGAAAAGCTCCCTCGCGTTTCAAGGCAGTTCGTTCTGCCGCTGTTTCCACCGGCGACGGGCCAGGCGCAACCCGCGTCGGCATAGGGGAGCCTCACGCAAAGCAGCATGGAATCAACCGCCGCCCCGAAAAGCTCGCACCTTCCGTCGTCGTCGACGTCGCACAGGGCCATGCCCCCTGCCGCCGGGCCAAAGGCCAGGGGCCATCCGGCCAGGAGGACCCCCCCGGCGTTCACGGCGGAAATCTTGGCCCCACCCGAGACGAACATCACGTCGGTCGCACCGCCGCCGTCCAGATCGCAGGCCAGCACCCCCGATTCTCCCGAAGGCTCGAACGTCTTCGCCGCGAGCGGCCATCCCGTGGAAACAGAGCCCGAGCCGTTTATGAGAAAGAGCTTCCCGCTCTTCGTCAGAACAATCACCTCTGCACACCCGTCTCCGTCCACGTCGGCGCACGCGGGCCACGAAGTCACGGTGTCGCCCAGTGCCACGGGCCAGCCGGAAAGAAGCGCACCGCCGGAGTTCAGCGCGTAGACCCTGCCCGCCCCCGTAACCACGACGACTTCGAGAGAGCTGTCCGGCCGCACGTCTATGTCGGCAAGCGCAAGAAACGGGCCGTCGAGTCCCGCCGGATTGGGTTCGCTCAGAGAAAACGGACCGAACAGCGGCTCTCCCGACGCCGAGGTCGCGCCCGCGACGACGCTGTCCGTCGCAAAGACGACGTCGTATCCGCCGTCGCCGTCCACGTCGCCGCACGCCAGGGTCCCCTTCACCGCCGACCCAAGCTGCATGCCGCTCACCCACCTCACGCTTCCGGAAAGCGACAGACCGCGGACTCTCCCGTCATCGCAACCCACGATGACGTCGTCTCCCACTGCGCAAGGAGGCGTGGTTGCCGACCCGATCTCGGGAGGCCAACCCGCAAGCACGTCGCCCGCCGAGAGCGGGCTGTACACGTCGTTCACGGCCCATCCGTACACTGCCCCGGAGTCGCCGTGCCTCACGGTGCCGAACAGGGCCTTCAAGTTCTCGCTGTAGCAGAGCACGGGCATCATGCCGCCGCTCGTCCCTGCGATTCTGCCGCGACTCGCCCCCGTCACGTAACTCGTGCCGTCTGCTCTGAAAGCGCGCACGGTGGAGTCCGGGCCGGCAAAGAACACTTCCATCACGCCGTCCTCGTCGAAATCCCCGAACGCCGGGCTGATCCCGGCCGTGCTGCCGGCGGCCACAGGCCACCCCTCTCTCGCCCATTTCCTCTCAACAGAGACGTACATGGCCGTCTGCCGGGGGCTCCCAACGGAGGCGAAAACCCCCGAGAGCCCGCCTGAGTTGGCGCGGCTGTTGGGAACCGACGTAGGATTGAACTGCGTGGCGTTGCCGACGAAGAACGGATCGAACTCGCTGCCGAGCCAGTCCCAGGAAGAGGGATCGCCCAGGTCTTCGACTCCGTCTGCTTCCTCGACGTCGACTCCCCTCTCCAGGAGTCCGCCGTTGGGCGTCATGCCGCGTAAGGCTCGCTCCTCAATGAGTGCCTCGTCTATGTGCCAGATGAGAATCCCCGCACCCGGGAGCAAAGCGTCGTACTCGTTCGACTCCGGGCCAAGCACAACGCCGGTCAGAGTGTCGGTATTAACGATTATGGTCCCGTTGCCGTCAAGTTCCGACTGCCGGTTTTCTATCAAGAAGTACTCCGTGGCGCTCGCAGGCACCTTGAGCACCGGTGAGCCGAGCTCGACCGCCCTCAGGCTGTCGGACCAGGATGCGCCGACTTCTATCTCGTCCTGAAGGCTCAGCCCCCAGACGTCTCCGAGGTACTTTCTGGACCACGGATCGAGGCCGCCCGGGATCAAGCCGAACACGTAGACGTATCCGCCGGTGGAGGGGTTTTCCACAAAACCGCCCAGGTAGTTGCCCGTGTCCATGAGACTCCAGTATCCGATGGCGGGCAGGAAGTCCTCCGTGTTGTAGAGATCCGTGAGTCCAAGCATGTGCCCCATCTCGTGGGTGATCACACCGTTGATGGCTCCGGTCAGACCGTCCTGGGAGACCGTCTCCGGTATCACCATCGCGGCATAAACGTACGACGAGGAATTGTCCACCGGAATGGGCTCGCCCAAAGACGCGGAAAACGACGGGATGTCGTAAGGTGAGTCGCCGTTGATGTCGCCCTGCAAATCTGCCCCGGCGTGGAAGATTATCACAATATCATATTGAGAGAAGTCGATCGGTTCGGAGCTCAAGTCGGCCATGATCACCGCGTCAGTGATGAGTCTCTCCGCAAGTGCATAGTCGGCCTGAGTGAACGTCCAGGGCCCATAGTCGGCCGTGTCGGACAGGTGAAAGGCCGAATCGGACGCGCGGGGGAACACGTCGTACTCGAGGACGATCTTCCCGAAGCTCGCGGCCGAGAAGTACCGCGAAACGGCTTCGAGATGAGACACGAAGTAGGCGCGGTTGTGCGGAGGCGGATCGATGAAAAGAGGAGTGTTCACCCTCAGATCGAATCTTCCGTCGGCAGTCGTCGTGAGACTGCCCGTGCGGTCGGTCTGGAAATCGATCCTGAGCGCGAGTGTCCGCAGCGTCACCGGCGCGTCGGCGTTCTCGGCCGTTGCCTCGCGAAATCGCGGTTGCCTCGTTCCGGCCGCGGGGTTCCCGTAGCAGTCTCGCGAGGCACGCCGCTTGACGGCCCTGAGTATCTGTTCACGGAGAAGCTCCGCGGCGGGCTGCTGGACGCCGGGATCGCGGGCCTCCTGCGAGGCGCCGGCGCCGGCCCTCAAGACTCTGAGACGAGACTCGGATGCCCTCGAATTCCCCGGAAGAGAGCTCACGCCCAGTAATCCGCCGGCCGCAAGCAGAAGCGCGACGAGCGCGACGGTCGAAGCGCGCGTCCAAATTCTCGAGGAAGGAGACCGCGAAAGGAGCCTCAAGTGCTGTTCCACAGTTTTGTGACCCATCCCCTTACCTTTCTCACCCACCCTCAAACAAGAAGGCCGAACGAACGGCGGAACAGGCTTCGGCCCCCGCGCCCGTCAGGCCTCCAAGAAAACCAATGCAAGCTAGAAGCTTGCAGAAAAGGAGAACTTGCTGACTCGCTCCTCGAGCTCTTCGGACTGGGGCACCTGGGCGAAGTCGAAGCGAAAGCCCCTGTACTGAATTCCCATCCCGAAAGTGACTCCTCTGATCGGGAAGAAGTCCGAATAGAACTGTTCGGTGATGTACCCGACTCTGACGGCAAGAAGGTCACTGAAGAGAAACTCACCACCTCCGCCGATCTTGGGACCGTCGTCCCAGTACACGAAAGGCTTCTCGACGTCGAAGGCAGCCACGAGACGGCCCATCTCACTCTCCCACACCCTCGCCGCCATCCCGACCTTCAGGTTCCTGTTTATCGGGCTCGACTGATCTGCGTCGATGAGCGTGAGGTTGGGACCGATGTTCTGGAAGCACGCGCCCACGCTCCACCTCTCTCGCCTGTAAAGCAGCCCCACGTCTGCGGCAAAAGTGGTGCCCTTTCCGGCCTTGCGCTCCACGACCGCCCACGAGGGAGCGTAGTTGACGTGTATGACTTTGAGGTTCACGCCGATGCCCAGATCCCGGGCCAGAGCTGTGCCGTACGCGATGGAGGGAGCTATCTCGTAACTTGTGAACGTGCCGGTTTCGGCTCCGGAGGGATCAGTGCCCACTATGTCACCGTAGGTAAGGTAGGCGATGCTGCCGGCAACGCCTCCCCAGTCCTTCCTGGCCTGCGCAAAGCCGAGATATTCGAAGTAGACGTCGTCAGCCAGCCCCGGAGCCAGCTTGGTGTGCATGGCCGAAAGATGCCTGTTGGAGAGGAAACCGAGCCCCGCCGGGTTCCACCACGCCGCGGTCGCATCATCGGCGATCGCCACGTAGGCCCTGCCCATTCCTTCCGATCTGGCACTAGGCGCGAACGTCACGGATGGCGCAATGGCCTCTCCCACCGCAAGAACCTGCGCCGGAAGAAGACACAGAAGAAGAGCAAACGCTACGGAAAATGCGATCCTTTTTGTCATGCCTGTTCCCCCATCTCAATCCTGAGTTTGTGCACACTGTGTCATCTCATAAGTTTAGCAGCGCCCGCGACTCCAGTCAATCAAAACGGCGTTACGTCCTGACATTATCGCTTTGGCCCCAAGTCAAAACGGCACTTCGCCTGCGTCTATCTCAGCCTCGCAGCCCTCCCGACGAACGTCTCCTTTCTCCCCTGACCGTCCGTTGCCTCAATCTTGTATATGTACACGCCGTTGGCGACGGCGTGCCCATCGGAATCTCTCCCGTCCCACCCGAAGTGGTTCTGCCCAATTCTACCCTGCTCCCCCGCATAGAGTTCCACGACCGGCTCGCCCGAAACGGTAAAAATCTTGATGTCGATGAGGGCGTCCATCGTCAGCTCAAAAGCGATGTACGTTTCGTCCTTAAACGGGTTCGGGTAGTTGAACACGTCCCTGAGAGAGAGCACTCCCTCCTCCACGACTTCGAACGTCAGCTCGCGGCTGTTTCCGTTTCCCACGTTGTCGTGGGCGATCAACGTCACCGTGTGAGGCCCGACGACCAGCTCGGGCAGGAGGTAGTCGATGCTGCCCTGCTGGTAGCTGTCCTGCAAATACGCGAACGACGACGTCAGGTTCACCGGCTGCAGCGCCCTGTCGATCTGAAGCAAGATGGAGTTGGACGAATTGGTACCCGTGGTGTTTATCCCGTGCTCGTCGCTGAGAGTGATGCGCAGCACCGATCGTGCGGCAACGTACCTCGCGTCGTTATCGAACCTGAGCACTATGAGCGGCCCCGTGGTGTCCACGGGGGGCACCGCCTCCCTGCTTATCACAAAAGGAAACTGTACTCCGGCCCCATCCGGGGCGACGAGCGAGTAGCCCCTTGTCCTGCCCCTGGGGCCCGCCACGACAGTGTCTACCGGCACTACGAACGAAAAATCGAACCTGCCCCGCTCGACACTCGCCCGCCCGTGGAACATCGTGTAACCGGGAAGGTAATACTGCGTGCCCGGGTTGCGTGAGATCTGAGATCCGGCCACAACCACGTCTACGTCGCCGTTCACCCACGTCGCAGGGTTTCCCCCCTCCAGAATCTCCCCGCTGGTCGTCACGACTTCGCCGAGCCGCACCGTGTCGACTCCCGAAGTGTCGAACACAACCTCCATCCGCGGCACGGACAGTTGCACTGCAGGGTCCCCCAGGAGCACGT
>JAZDPI010000341.1:0-3053 GCA_043797775.1 Candidatus Eiseniibacteriota bacterium | reverse complement strand
GGAATTCAGGGCGGCCAGGAAGGAGCACTTCTGCACCCTCTATCTGGACACGAGAAATCGGGTGATAAGGAAGGAAACCATATCCATCGGGACTCTTAACGCAAGCCTCGTTCACCCGAGAGAAGTCTTCCAGCCCGCCGTTGAATGTTCGTCTGCCAGCGTGATTCTACTTCACAATCACCCGTCTGGAGACGCCGAGCCGAGCAGGGAGGACCTTCTCCTCACGAAGAGACTCACCGCGGCGGGCGAAATAATGGGCATTGATGTGCTCGATCATGTTATAGTCACACGACAATCGTTTTTGAGTCTGAAAGAGCGAAAGCTAATGTGAGACGGTGTCGCAGGGATCCTGAGGCACCGTCTCGCAAGGCATGGTCTCGCAGCTTATTCCCTACGCGGGGTACAAAGCATGCGCAGGAAACGTCCCTACTTTCGGGCGGGCACGTCGTCTTCTCGGGCCCGTACGCTGTTCGGCGTGGCTTTGACGCTTCTCGCGGTCTGCCTGACCGTCGGCGTCGCGTGTTCTTCTGCGGAAGCGAAGGACACCTTCAACGACAACTACGACTTGGGGAAGTACTTTATTTCCCGGGGCGAGCTCAAACAGGCGAGTTCGTATCTCAAGAAGCTCAGGCGCGGCGCAAAGACCGCTCTTGAGCGCGCCATGGCCAGTGAAGCGACCGCATCGCTCTGCCTCGTGAAGCGGGAGCTCAGAGAGGCCGAAGAGCACGCCTCGAAGGCCGTCGGACTCTCGCCTCGCTTCGCACCGGCCTATCGGACCAGAGCTTGGGTGCGCAAAGAGGCGGGAAGACTCCCCGACGCGGTGCAGGATTTTAGGGCGGCTCTCACGCTCGAACCCACTGATACAGGGAGCCTCAAGGGGCTTGCACAGACCTTCCTTCTTCAGACGGACACGCTGGCAGCGGCCAGGGTACTGGAGAGATTTCTCGAAGTAGATTCTCTGGACGCATGGGCGCAGGACACATGGTGCGCTTCCACGGCCACCCTCCTCGGGATTTCAACGTTTCCAATCGAATACCTTCCGGCGATGAGAAGCAGTTCTGTGACGCGAGGCGAGCTTGCGGCCATTCTTGCCGTGGAGTCGCAGATGACGCGTCTCGAGCTGGCGCGAGCCAATTCTTCGCGGCCGGATTCGACCCGCCGCGGAGGTCCGCCGCGACTGACACCGCCGTCGGGCTTGACGATGACACCGGGATTGACGATGACGCCGGGATCGACTGCGCCCCCGAGCCATTCCGCGGCCGGCGGCGAACTGGAGAGCCGGCACGCCTACGATTCTCAATTCATGTGGTTCGGACCCTTTGTGGCAGAAACGTTGAGGAAGGGACTCCTCAGAGTGTATCCCGACGGGACCTTCCGGCCACGTGACGCCGTGACAAAAGGCCTTCTTACCGTGGAGCTCTACACGTATTTGGTCCGTGACTGCCCGGTGGCTCTGGCGGCGGCGGACTGGAACCTCCGCAGAAAGACGGGCATCGACGGCGCTGCCGATCCGATTGCAGAGGCCATCTTCAGCTTCTCGGACGTGAACAGGCTGAGCTACCTGTGGAAGCCCGTGGTGTATTCCGTTTCATTGGAGCTGATTCGTCCGGACTCCGAAGAGATCTTCGGAGTCACGAGTCCGGTGACCGGAACGGAGGCAAGGGCAATCGCAAGGTTGCTTGCCCGGATGGCCGGCTCTGGAAAGTGCGAGACGGTGGAGTAAACGGCGACCGAACGAGGACGGGAACATGTCTCACGACAAGCTCGATAGACTCCGCAAGATAAGCGGCGAGTTCGGGAAGAAGTCGATACTCGTCATTGGTGACCTCATGCTGGACCGGTACTTCTGGGGGAGCGTCAGCAGGATCTCTCCCGAAGCGCCGGTTCCGATCGTGGAGCTCTCGGGAGAAAGCACAAGACTCGGCGGTGCCGCCAACGTGGCCAGTAACGTCGTTTCGTTCGGAGCCAGGGCCGGGATTTTTGGCGTCGTCGGTGAGGACGAGCAGGGGAGCTTTCTCGTGTCCGAGCTTAAAGGATGTGGCATAGACGCCGCTACCGTACTCTCGGACGCATCGAGGCCCACGACGGTGAAGACAAGAATAATCGCGCACAGCCAGCAGGTCGTGCGGACCGATCGTGAAGTCCGGGGTGACGTGGGACCCTCGTTGGAAGAGAGGCTGATAGGCCTTCTCCGAGATGCAATTCGTGCCTGCGACGCCGTCGTGGTGTCGGATTACGGAAAGGGCGTGCTCACCGAGAAGGTACTCAAATTTGTGACTGGTGAGGCACGTTCGCTCGGCCTGCCCGTCTGCGTGGATCCTAAGGAGACCAAGCTCCTGTCGTACGTGGGCGTGACTGTCGTGACGCCGAATCAGCACGAGGCAGGCTTCGCGTACGGCAAGCGGATCGTGGACGACGTCACGCTCGAGGAGGTGGGGTGGGGCCTGAGTAAGAGGCTCGGATGCGAGGGGATTCTCATCACGAGAGGCGAGAAGGGGATGAGCCTTTTCGAGAAGGGCGGCGTCCTCACTCATTTCCCGACCGTCGCTCGCGAAGTGTTTGACGTTACCGGCGCAGGAGACACCGTCGTTACGGCACTCGCCCTTGCTCTGGCTGGGGGCGCGACGCTGAAGGAAGCCGCGTCCATCTCGAACCACGCAGCAGGACTTGTCATTCGCCACCTGGGCACCGCGACCACGAACGTCGAAGAGCTGATGACGTCCTTTTTGGAAAACGGGCAGTGGTGCGGATGGTGAGGCGGCCGCGGAACGGGGGCAATCGGTGATCTCGAGCGGACCAACACCGGGTGTGGCTGAGGTTAGGCGGAGGGGACCGGCGAACTCGAGCGGGCCGACGATCGTGATTCCAAGCGGGACGGCACGCGGACATGACTGAGGCTAGGCGGAGGTGATCGACAATTCCGAGTATGGGCAGGATAGTATCCAGAGAAGAGGTCACAAGGGTGCGCCGAGAGGCGCGCGAGAAAGGTCTCAAGGTCGTTTTCACGAACGGCTGCTTCGACATTCTTCACCTCGGTCACATAAGATATCTTT
>JAZDPI010000333.1:0-2206 GCA_043797775.1 Candidatus Eiseniibacteriota bacterium | reverse complement strand
GTCTTGAGGTTTCCGTATGACGATCGAGATCTCGTCCTCCGTTCTGTAGATTCGCCGCCCGAGCTCAAGGCAGGCCAGAATCTGACACGCCTTTGCCGCGCCGATCCCCCTCGTCCTTTTTAGATCTTCGAAGCTGGCGGACACGAGCCTCGCCGTCCCGAATCGTCTCAAGATATCGTCCGCGATGGAGAGCACACCCGCGCCCCTCGTCCCCCTTCCGAAGATCACGGCCAGAAGCTCTGCGTCGCTGAGGGACGAGCTTCCCTTCATCAGAAGTCTCTCGCGAGGTCTGTCTATTCTTGGTATGTCACCCACAAGAAGCGGCTTTCTCTTTCCCATTCCCCACACCCTCCTCATCACGCTTGAGAAAGCAACTGACCGTCAGCGGTTTAATTATGGGTTGCAGGCCACGATGTGTCAACCGGGCAGTTCACGAATCAGATGGCATACTGTGGTTCATGTGTCATCCCATGGCAAGTGTCCGACTTGTTCGGAAGGTACCGGGAATACGCGGGGGAATGGGAACACGCCGGGTAACGGGGACGCGTCGGCGACGGGAGTGCCCCAGGAGGCAGGGCACGTTACGAGGCCGAGGCACCCACGCCGGGCAGCGGCGCGCACGCCGGGCGGGAGCGACCTGCATCAGCCGGGAGGTGCCCCCAAACAGACGAACCGCAGGCGCAACATGTGAACAGTTTATTGCCCTCAGGTGGGGAGGACCTCGGGGGAGCCAGTGAGGCGCAGCTCCATTCTAGCCCTCTTCCGCTTCCAAACCTACTCCCCTTTGGGGCGCCTGCGGTCCGTGGACAGGTGAGAGTCTTCGAGCCCCGGCCTGTCGGGTTGACTCGCTTCAGCAAATGCTTCTCTTGTTAGTCCCAACTGGGCCAATCTTCTGTACCGTGACGGACTCATACCCGCGTGCTTACGAAACGCTCTCAGAAGAGTCCCGTCGCTCCGGAAACCCACCTCCCTTGATGCTTCCTTTACCAGGATAGGCTCGTGAAGCAGCCTCTTGGCCCTCTCAACCCGGAGAGCCCCGATATACTGCCAGACGGAGCACCCGAACTGCTTGCGGAAACTGCGAGAGAGATGCTCGCGCGAGACGCCCAGGGCGGCTGCGAGCTCGCTAACGTCCCTAATCAAGGACAGTCTCTCCCTGATCAAGCACTCGGCCCGGAGGGCAAGGTTATTCGTTCTATGTTCGGGACTGCGGGGTTCAGCCGCGGTCTCCTCTACCGGCACCACCTGAGTCCCCGGCCCAGAGGTGTCTTCTTTCATCATGCAGTGACAACTCCGTCAATCGCTGCCTGACGAGACAATATCAAGCAACGTGCCAGCAGTACGCATTTCGACGAAACTTAACTTGTTGAACTTACACAAGATAGACGAAGAGGAGATTCCCGATGGAAGCAACCGGACCGCCGAATTCGACATTAGAGGCGAGGAGTTCGTGGTCAGAGCTAACTGATTGAAATGGCCTCAATTAGAGGCGCCAATAGTTGCGACCCGGCGGCCGCGGCTCGCCAATTCCGAGCCTCAGGCGGAGTCGGAGCCCTTGAGTACGCGGTCTTCAGACTCAGCGCACGCCGGGAGCCGCTCCTTTGGGAGGGTGAACAAAAACGTGCTGCCCCGTCCGTACTCGCTCTCCACCCAGACTCGTCCGGAATGGAGCTCGACAAACCGGCGCACCAGGTCAAGCCCCAGCCCGGCGCCGCCGTGCTCCCTCGTCGCTGAGGAGTCAACCTGGGCGAACCTGTCGAAAATCCGTCCGAGATCCTCAGGCCTTATGCCTATCCCGGTATCGACGATCCTGACAAGGATCTCGTCGCCCGTGTCCTCTGTTGCGGCAGTGATGCGGCCTCCGGATTCGGTAAACTTGACTGCGTTGCAGAGCAGATTCCAGCAGGCTTGTCTCAATCTCTTGGTGTCCATGTAAACGGAAGGAAGCTCAGAGGCAAACTCGGTCACGACTTCGAGGCCTCGCTTCTCCGCGGTGGGTCTTATCGTATCGACGGCAGACTGGACTATTTCGTTGATGTCCGAGAGCTCGAGATTGAGCTGCATCTTGCCGCATTCGAGCCGCGAGAGATCGAGAAGATCGTTTATGAGCTGAAGAAGGCGGTTCCCCTGATCGTTGATTATTTCGAGGAATTCTCGTCGTTTGGGTTCGGTAACGCGCTCGTCTCTGAGAAGCTCACTGTAGGCG
>JAZDPI010000323.1:0-6829 GCA_043797775.1 Candidatus Eiseniibacteriota bacterium | reverse complement strand
AGTTTCTTGGCTGACCTGAAACTCCTGGCCTCCATCTGGCAGAAATAGACGCCGCTTGACACGCTGCGCCCGCCTTCGTCGCGGCCATTCCACGTAACCGTGTAGGGACTCGGTGAGGCAGTTCTGTCGTCGTCAACGAGGGTGCGAACGAGCCTTCCCGCCACATCGAACACGCGAAGTGTGACGCGACCCGTTTCCTTGACCGAGTACCTTATGGTCGCGACCGGGTTCATCGGGTTCGGGAAACTCTGGTAGAGCACATTCTCGAGCGCAACGGACGGCGACTCCTCAGGCGTGCCGACGACAGGCAGGTAGCCTCTCACTTCAAAGTCGTCGTAGTAGGCACTAAGCTCGCTGTTCTCGTAGGGTTCGTCGGTGAACCATATCTGGTCGCTCGGCACCAAAGAGGGCGTATACGCGGCCACCCCCAACGTGGAACCGCCTATTCGAATCTCATAAGTCATGTAGGCCGGCTCGACCCGTATCTCTATCGTCTCCCAGCTTCCTCCAAACAGATAGGAGTTGACGGGCGGACCTATCGGGACGAGCGCCGACCAGTCTCCTGTCGGGTCGTACATGAGCGGCGCGTCAGGTGCAAGGAAGAAGAGCCTCGCGTGTCCGAAGACGAACCACTTCGCTTCCCTGAAGGCATCGTAGGTGAAATAGAAGCTCGCCTCGTAGGGTCGCGCGAAGTCGAGGACGATCCTCTCGGAGTAGCCACTCGCGAAATCGCCGGGTGCGCCGCTCGACTGGATTCCAAGACTGTAAGACGGGCTGTGGAAGACCGTGGAAAGTCCTGCGAAGCCCGCGCCACCGTGGAGGAGGTCCCATTTACCGATGTCCGCGATCAGGTCGGAGAAGACTATGGGCTCTACCTCAGGCGGAACATACCCGTACGTGCACGTGCGATGGTTGTCATGCCCGAGCATGCTCCACTGGTACGTGCCGCTGCCCTCGACGACACCGACGTGCTGCCCCGCGTAGTAGGCGCCGGAACCGTGCACCAGCTCGACTTCCTGGTCGTCGTTGATGTCACCGGCTGCTGCGGAAGCGTAGTACCCGCTGTTGGAGTCAACGGGATACCCGGTCAGCTTGCTCCCGGTGTTGTTGAAAGCATAGAGCTTGCCGTTGCCCGTCACGGCGATGACCTCCATGGCGGCATCGCTGTCAATGTTGAGGACGAGCGGAGAGCCCTGCGAGTATCCGTCCACGTAGACCGGCCAGCCGCTCACCCTGGATCCGTTGCCGTTGAAAGCGAACACGCTGTCGCCCCTGGAGCCGACTATGACCTCGAGCGCGGCATCGGCGTCGAGGTTGCCGATGCTGGGTGCCGTGCAGCAGCCCAGCGCGTTTCCGTTCCGTACGTGCACTGGCCAGCCGCTGCAGAGGCTTCCGTTGTCGTTCCACGCAAAGAGCGAGTCGGTCCAGGCGAGGGCCAAGACCTCGTACTTGTTGTCGCCGTCTATGTCACCGATCGCGACCGGGCCGAAGACGTCGGACGCCACCGAGGTCGGCCACCCCGAGAGATCTGTGCCGTGAGGTTTGATGGCGCAGACCTTGTTGTCGCGCGCGGCAACCACCACCTCGAGACTGTCGTCTCCGTCGAGATCGGCGAGCCCGACCGTCGCGTTCGTGAAGTAGCTCCCGGCCTTGTAGGGCCATCCGGGAACGGATGTGCCGTCTGAGTTGAATGCGTAGACGAGCGAATCGCTCGCAGCGACGATGATCTCCATGGTGCCGTCTTTGTCAATGTCGCCGATCGCCGGGGTTCCCGGTACGCCGGTCAGAGCCTTCGGGAAGGCCCAGAGTGTGATCGAATTGTGATCCAAGACGTGGAGCCTGCTGTTCTGATCGCCGAAGACCACCTCGAGCCAGCCGTCGCCGTTGACGTCGCCGAGCGCGGCCGAGCCTGAAAAGCCGAAACCGACCGCCGAGCTGTCCGGCCACATGTAAAGCCTCGCCGGGCTTCCGGAAATGGCGTGTATCACTCCGTCACCGGTCTGGAACACAACGTCGTCCACCCCGTCTCTGTTGATGTCGCCGATCGCGGGCGAGTATATCGCCCCGTCAGCGTGGTAGTAAGGCCAGCAGCCGGGCATCGGCTTGGGCTGCCCGTAGGTGTGGGGGTACGCGGTCGAATACCTCATGGCGTCCCCGTCGCAATCGTTCAGCGTCCGGCCCCGGGCCGTGTTCGTGTCGGTCCAGCAGTACATGGTGGCAAGCTTGTCGGAGGAGTGGCCCAGCGACATCCAGTGGCCGAACTCGTGGGCGGCCACGGACTGGAGGTCGTATCTTCCGCTCACACACGAATCCGTGGACAGTGCGGACCACTTGACCGCCGCGTTGTCGTTGAGCTCGATGTCGGCTTCGTATATCAAGTTGCTCTTGTAAAGCCAGTGGGCTTCGCCGAGAGTGGTTGGTGTTCCACCTCCAAGGTTCTCCCAGGAAATCACATTTTTGCCATCCTTGAGCAGAGTGTCGGCGTACGCCATTGCGCGCGCGCTGGTCGTATCCATGTAGCACGCGGCGAAGTACGCCTGGTGGATTCTCTCCCAGGCTTTCATCCCCCTCCTGACCGCGGCGAATTCGTCTCCCGTACAGTTCGCGGCTCCGTCCTTGTTTATGTAGTACTCGACGGGCATGGAGGTGTCGGCCCACTTCTGGCCTGAGAAGTACCAGGTGATGTTGGAGCAGTTGGCGTCCGTGGTCCCCTCGGGGCAGGCTGAGAAAGCGGGGGCCGCAAAGGAGCTCACGAGCAGTGGGCTCAACAGCAGTGAAACGGCGATGCAGAATAGAGTCTTATCCATTCTCATTTGAATCACCTTCCGGCGTGATGACGTAGCCGGCCGGATGCGTAATCGGCCAGGGGCGGGTCATCACCGTCTTGCCTAGTGTCCCTCGGTGGACGGTCGCTCCTGAATGACAGCTCGTTCCTGCGTGGAAGCAATCCGCCTCACCTTCTGGACGAAATCCGCAAGAGGCAGGCCTTCGGACAGGACTTTGCCTTTTTCCACGGTGAGCTTTCCCTGAAAGCGGCCGAAGACCTGAAAGCCCCCCTGGGGTTGACTCTCCGCCCTTGCGTTCAGCTCCCCTTGGGCTCGATTGTCGCCCTGCTCCAGGCTTCCCTCCTGCCTCTCGTCGCGGACGCGCCGCTCGTTGCGGCCCTGAGGCTCCGGTGCCGAAGACTCTCCAGCCCCAACCCCACGGGGCAATCCCGAAGAAAGGAACACGACGACCTGTTCACCCGCTCTGAATACAGGCTCGTCCTCAACCCAGTAGCCGGAATCTCCGATCTCCCCTCCGCGCACGACAACGGTGACCTCATCCGGCCCGACACCCTTGACCCACTCCCTCACGCTAAGCGTAACGTAGGTCATGATGAAGGGCCCATCTCCCACCCACGTGGGCTCGATGGAGACGACGTCGGCCACAGCGACGGACTGCGCCCCGGCAGTCAATTGCTCCGTGGTCGCTCTGGTCATGATGGCACCGCACGGCAGCGAAGGCAGAACGAGAAAGACAAGGACGATAAAGACAATGAATCCCCTCCGTCTACACATGTTCATTCCCTCCTCTCGAGAGGAATTGCCCGCGCGGTTGCGAGCGGTCGGCCATACGCGAACGATCAGACGAGTTGGCTGACAAGAAAGGAGAATGCCGACTCGGACTCCGAGCAGTCGAATCCTGAGGCGAGCGCGAAAACAAGGTGAGACGCCGTGGCAAGGCAGTTACCTCGGCAGAAGGTTTCGACACGAGCAAGCATCGGCCGCAGGAAGGCTTCCGGCTCGACGCCAAGACCCAATCGTGCGAATTGTATCACAAAAGGGCCGTTTCTGCAAGTGAACAGGACCGCGGATCACCAGGGCTTGGGACTCACCGCTCCATGGTCGCTGGTTCGTAGCGGGCCCCCGCTACACCCTCAAAGTAAGAGTTCCCGTTTCCTCTAGGTCGGATGGCCTCGAGGGGCGGGAATTCCCTTATGTAGAGCGTTCCCGTGCCCTTGTCGGCGTCAACTACCAGCTTCTCCACAAATGCCCTCACAAACTCTTTCTTCTCCTCCAAAGTTCCCTGCTCAAAAAGCTCCCTGAACCCGCTGATGCCTTCCACTATCTGCCCAGCGAGCTCGTTGGGATCCATCTTGCTTTCCTCCGGCATCGCCTCCTTTTCTCTGAGCTTTCGCTCAAGCTCCTTCTTTTCGGTCGCAAGCTTGACCAGCTTTGGCTCCACAATCTCCTTGATAGCGGGAGTCAGGCTGGCCAATAGCCGCTCAATGTCATCATCGATCTTGCTTAGCCGACCCCGTATCTCCTCCTTCTCTCTCCGTGGCGCGACTGCCTCCCTGCCAAGTTCTCTAGCTATGATCTCCCGCAGAGCCTTCCTGCCGCCTTGCGATAGGAGACGCTCAACACGAAGCCCTATCCGTTCGAGCACGTAGTCCTCAGTCTCCTTCCAGCGAAGAAGGAAGCCCTCGCAAACAGACTTGCCCTTGTTCCTAAATGCACTGCAGGCATAGTAATACGTGACTATCTTCTCGCCGTTCTTGCGGTGTTTCGTACTGTTCGCCGGATAGCCATGGTAAGGATGCCCACAGCGAGCACACTTCATGATGCCACTCAAGAGATACCGGGAGTGCTTGGCTCGTCCTGAGCGGAAGGCTGCACCCACGCGACACTTCTTGCCGCGCTCTTTCATCAGCCGCTGGGCCTCCTCAAAGGTTTCTCTGTCGACGATAGCGGGGTGCGCGTTGGGAATCACCAGCCAGTCACTCTCACCGTTGACGCGAGGTTTCTTAAGCTCTATCCTTGGACGCTCTTGCGCTCTACCTCCCTCAATCCGATTGAATCTGGCTGTCGTCCTTCGGTTCCAGACCAGGTCTCCCGTGTACTGCCGATTCTTTAGGATGAAACGCAGCGTTCCCTTTGACCAGAAACGCCCCGATTGCTCCGAGAAATTGCAGTTGCCGGGAGAAGGAACGCCTTCTCGATTCAACGTCTCTGCAATCGCCCCTAGCCCCTTACCCTCGCGCACGTACATATGAAAAATCCGCTTCACAAGCGCAACTCGCTCCGGGGTACTGAGGGCAAGCCTGGCTCCGTCGTCCTTTGAGACCACGAGCCGCCCTTTCGGCGGCAGAATTCGAACTGACTTTGTCTGTTCATCACGTACCTCCTTGGATCCGTCCGAGAGAAATCTGACGGTCATCAGAGGAGCGCCACTGCCAGTTTCGTACTTGAGGTCGTAGCCAAAAGGCGGCACGCCACCGAGCCAGAAGCCTTTGTCTGCCTTCAGAAGGAGCCCTCCGATTGTGTCTTTCGACAGGTCCTTTAGGTCTTTGTGGGCCTGCCATTGCTTCATTGGACGCACAAGGTCGTCGCTGTCGTCTCCGGAGAAATTCTCACTAACATAGATAACCTCCACGTCGTTCTTGTGAAGAAGGTGACGGTAATAGCCTGTCTCGTCGTTGTCGCCCCGGCTGAAACGCTTGACGTTGTAAACGAGGATGAACTTGAAAGGGCAGCCGGGGCTGCACGCGTCTGCAATCATCCGCAGGAACTCGGCTCGTCCCTCAGCCGTACTGCCGCTCTTCGCGTCGTCGACGTAGACACGGACGATCACCATGTTGTGCTCGGCAGCATACTCTCGACCGGCTTTCTCCTGGTCCTCGATGGACTGCTTCTGCCTGTTTGACGAGCGTCTCAGGTATAGCGCTACCGGTATCTTATCCAAGACTCCTAACTCCGTAATTGGTTGCAATTACATCCGTTACCCAATGTTACCTCCGCCGCCGGGGGTATCAAGTAGAATGTGACGGACGGAGGTTCGCTAACCTTTTGTTTCATTGAGAGTTACCTCTTTCACGAGGTGTGCTGGCTGCCCAATCCGCTTCTGAGCTCGGCGCACTGCCCAGCGAGCTAGAAGGTGCAGGATAGTGCCAATGGAATGCGGTCCAACGCATGCTTTCGCTTCCCGTTCGTCAAAGGCGACCCCGTCGCCTCGTATCTCTTTCCTCCTACTGGATGACACCTTCGATCTCACCTATTCCATCCCCTTAGGCTTGTGAACCCCCTGCGGAGCAACGTAATGTGCCTCCCGTAGGATCCCAATAATGGTGACATTTCCTAAGTCGTTGTCTTGCAGAGGAAAAGAAGAAACGATGAGGGGACGTCTCCCAACTGACGAAGCTAGGATTGTGGAAGGGGCAACTCAGAGGAGAAGTGTTTTCCCAACGGGACTCCGCACCTCACGACTTTTGCCGAGCCTTGGACCTTCTTTCCCTGATCCGCTCGATATCGTCGGTAGCGTAGAAATACCAGCTGCGAGGTGGTGCATTGCGGCCGTGTAGTGTCGTGCGCTTGGCAGAACGTGAGAGGTCTCGCCATCTGCATCCGGATATCTTGCCTTCTTGCCGCCATCTCAAGAGGGTGCGCGTGTGTATACCCAAACGCCTTGCCGTTAGGTTGCGTGACAAATAAGTGACCCCGTCGGCCTCAATCCACTGCGCGTAGTTCGCTTCCGCGGGTGAGACGACCGAGAGTCCCATAGCTTCACGGTCCTCCGGCTGATACAGTGCATCACCAATCACCGTTGGCCCGGCCGAGCCTTCATCGGGTAGTTGCAGATGATCTTTCAGCAAGTCGTCCAACTCGAGGCGCAGTTTTTCCTCGATGTAGGCAGTAAAGGGAATCTCTATCGAAGTGAGCACAGTCGCACTCCGGGGGGCAGGTGGAAGCAAGACCTTCTTCCTCCCAACAGTCATATTCTCTCTGAAGAAGAAGTCGAACTCTGCTATGGCCTGCAAGAGCTTTGACCTGAGAGTAGTCCTGACATG
>JAZDPI010000321.1:0-5340 GCA_043797775.1 Candidatus Eiseniibacteriota bacterium | reverse complement strand
GCTACGTCTATGCCTGGAAGGGGTACAACGGCCAGTTGATATCGGGCTGGCCCGTGCAGACAACGTACCTGGGCACGCAGTGCTCGCCGACGCTCGGCGACATAGACGGAGACGGCCGGCTCGAGGTGTTGCTGGGGGCTGAGGACGGCCGCCTGTATGCGTGGAATCACGACGGAACCGAGGTGGCAGGGTTCCCCATTCAATTGAGCGGTGAGGTGAGGGGGCCTGCGGTGATCTGGGACATAGACGGGGACGGCTACACGAACGTAATCTGCCAGGATTGGGACAAGACGGTCTACATTTGGGACATGCAGGGTGAGTTCAATTACTCGGTGGCGAACTACCCCTGGCCGATGTTCAGGCACGACGTAGGCAGGTCCGGTCTCTTCACGAACTCCATACTTACGGCAGTGGAGCTCTCGTGCTTTGAGGCGCTGCCTTCGGAGCGCGGGGTAGTACTGGAATGGTACTCAAACTTCGATGACACGCTGAACGCAGGCTGGAACGTCTATCGCAAGGAACTTGCACAATCCCAATCGTTAGCGGAAGGCGGAGACGCCGAGGCACTGTCCTTGAGCGGGGAGCTGCCCGATGGTTATGCAAGGCTGAATGCTGAGCCGATACGGCCGGTGGCGCCCCATAGATTCAGCTTCATCGACGTTACGGCGGAAAGCGGCCGCCGGTATTCATACGTGCTTGGGAAGCCGGTGGGTGACGGTGAGGTCTACTTCGGTCCCTACGCAGTGTTCGTGCCGGCCTCCGCCGTGCCAGGGGTTCCTGCTCTTGCGCAGAATTTCCCGAATCCCTTCAACCCCCGTACGTCAATAGCCTTCAGCGTACCGGTCGGCAAGGAGGGAGCCTCCGCGAAGACGAACGTCGCAATCAGAGTGTACGATGTTGCCGGGCGGGTCGTAAGAACGCTCGTCGACGAACCCAAAGCCCCTGGGTTCTATTTTGTGACGTGGGACGGTTGCGCCGACGGCGGCGAACGCGTCTCGGGTGGGGTGTACTTCTGCAGAGCGCAGATCGCCGATTACTCGGCATCCAAGAAGATGGTGGTGCTGGACTAGAGAAACTCGGGTTCTCATCCGCATCGGCAAGCCACCGGCGCCGGCCGGTGGCTTGTTCGTTGTGGAACGGCTCGACGGACGCTGTTTGGGCTGGACAAGCTTGAGTGTGCGTTGTAGCGTGGTGAGGGTTGGAGGTCAGGGCGTCACGACGCCCGGCTGGGTGTAGACACGTGTAAGAAACCCCTGTTGGACATGTGATGACCGGTACACCGAGAGTGAGATTCGCGCCGAGCCCCACAGGCTATTTGCACGTCGGTGGGACCAGAACGGCGCTTTTTAACTGGCTTTTCGCCCGCTCGAGGGGCGGTGTCTTCGTCCTCAGGATTGAAGACACCGATGCGGCCCGCTCCACCGTCGAGTCCGTGAGCGCCATACTGGACAGCCTGAGGTGGCTGGGTATGAACTGGGACGAGGGTCCGGGGCGGGAGGGCGAGTTCGGTCCGTATTTCCAGTCTCAAAGACGGGCCATTCACCGGGCTTACGCTGAGCGGCTTCTTGAGCGAGGGGCGGCGTACAGGTGCTTCTGCACGCCGGAAGAACTGAAAGAAAAGAGAACCGCGCTGCAGGCGAGGAAGGAGGCGCCGCACTACGACAGAAGGTGCCTGGGCGTCTCCGGGGACGAGCTTCGGTCATTACTGGATTCTGGAAGGCCGCACGTGCTCAGGTTCGGGGTAAGGTCGGGTCTTACTGTTTGGGAGGACGCGGTGAAGGGCCGCGTCGAATTCTCGAACAGCGAATTCGACGACTTCATCATACTGCGCTCCGATGGCACACCGACCTACAATTTCGCTGCCGCGGTGGACGACATAACGATGAGAATCTCGCACGTGATTCGGGGCGACGAGCACGTCTCCAACACCCCCAGGCAGATTCTCCTGTACGAGGCGTTGGGAGAGGCGCTGCCCGTGTTCGCCCACATTCCGATGATACTGGGGCCGGACGGTTCGAAGCTCAGCAAGCGCCACGGAGCGGTGGCACTCTCACACTACGAGAGGCAGGGTTTCATCTCGGAAGCGATGGTCAACTTCCTCGCCCTCCTGGGCTGGTCGTTCGACGGAAAACAGGAGGTGTTCAGCGTGGAAGAGCTTGTGCGGAAGTTCAGTCTGGAGAGGGTGAGCTCGAATCCTTCTGTGTTCAATCACGAGAAGCTCCTCTGGCTCAACGCCCAGTACATGAAGAAGCTCTCCGCCGAGCAGAGGACGGAGATGATAATCCGCTACCTCACGGAAGTGAAGGGAATGAAGGGGCTGGATTCGAAGAGGGACTGGGTAGGGGCCGTCACTCAAGTGATGGGAGAGAGGCTCCGGGTGGCGTCCCAGATAGATGAGCGGGGAGACTTCTTCTTCACGGAGTCCGTCCATTACGACGAGAAGGCCGCGGAGCTGCTTCTTTCGAACGAAGGTGGGGCGGAGCTCTTGACCCGAATCGCCGCCTCGTTCCGGCGTGTTGAAGACTGGCGGTCGCAGGCCATCGAGGAGAATCTTCGGGGGCTTGCGCAGGAACTCGGCCTGAAGGCGGCCGAACTCATTCATCCCGCCAGGGCGGCCCTCACGGGACACACGACGAGCCCCGGAATCTTCGAGGTCACGGAGCTTCTGGGCAAGAAGGAGTGCCTGGAGAGGCTTGGCGCCGCTTCGAAGTTCGTGAGTCAGGCCGAGGGCTGAAGCAGGGAACTGGATGAGCAGGCGGCTCTGGAGGTGCGGCAAAAAGACGTTGAAAAGCCTAACTTGGTGTGCTAGGTTAGGTTGGAGAATAGCAAAGGCACTGGGGAGTCGTCCAGCGGCAGGACGGCAGACTCTGGATCTGCTTACCGGGGTTCGAATCCTCGCTCCCCAGCCATAATGCGGCGGCAGTAGAGGCGCCATCGTCTAGTGGTTAGGACAGGTGGTTCTCAGCCATCAGACCGGGGTTCGACTCCCCGTGGCGCTACCAACAAACCGGGTCCTCGGGCCCGGTTTCTCAGTTTCAGAACGGAAAGGCCCACAACAGCCAGAGAGTCCTGCAGTCTTGGGACAGATTGAAACGCGTGAGAGCGAGCGCGGCTCCATCCGGTCTCCAGGCGGGCCAGTCTCCACCCGAACTCGTGAGCTGGCCCGGCACTGCTTCGGGACCCTGCCCCAGAAAGAGAATCCACACGTTGTCCGTGCCGTCAAAAGCAGACGTGAAAGCAATCTTGGTTCCGTCCGGATGCCAGTCGGGATGCCTTCCCGGGACGTAGGAGAAGCGCGAGGCAACTCCGCCCGTCGAGGGCACGACAAAGAGGTACGTCTCGTCGCCCACCTTCTTCGAGAAAGCAATCTGTGTCCCGTCCGGTGACCAGGCCGGCCTGTCTTCCTCCACATCGTCCGCCAGAGTCGTGGCGGGGCCCCCCGACGAAGGAATAGCCATCAGAGAGAAACTCGCGCCGTTCCTGGCCACAAACGCCACCCTCTGGCCGGAAGGGGACCAGACCGGGTAGTTCGCCTCTTCGTTGTAAATGAGTGATGGGGTACCGCTGTAAGGATAGCCCGACACGGCGATGTGGTAGATCTTGTTGACGCCTGAGCGGGCCGACGCGAAGACCAGTTCGAAGTTGGCGGGATGCCACGAGGGACCCCAGTTCGCCTGTCCGAACGTGTTTACGACGTCGTCCGTCAGGTCCGGCCATGGCCAGCCGAACACGGACAGAGCTCGGTAGCCGAGCGAAGGACTCTCGACCGCGCAGACAATCTGCTGACCGTCGGGTGCCCAGGAGCTCTGCGTCACGCAATCGGAGAGGGTCATCTGGTTCGTCCCCATGGCGCCCTCGTCCAATCTGTACCAGAAGCGCGCGAGGGCCGTTTCACCGTCGCTCAAGTCCACAAGACTGGCATACGGGTAGTAAGAATAGGGCTGCATTACGACGGATATCTGATAGGCCCCTGCTGGGGCGTCTTGAAGGGTCACGGGCGTGGTCAATCCCGTCGGCTGAGAACCGATGTAAATCGCCGCGCCGGACGGGTAGCTTTCGATGGTAAGGGTGCCACGTCCCACGGGTATCAAACGCTCCATGGAAACCTCACTCTTCGAATCACTGATAAACACCCTGAGAGTGCAGAGAGCGGTCACCTGGGGTGCCACCCACCTCACGGTCTGCGAAGCCGACTCGAGAAGTGTTCCCGTGCTTGCCGTCCACCGGAAAGTGAGTGGCGCTCCTTCAGGATCGCCCGCGATCGCCGACGCGTTCAGCGTGTCAGCCTGGCCTGCTCGCGGCGGGTCGAGAGATATCGCGTTCACGGTCGGAGGCCTGTTCACCGGCTCGACGCCTCCGCCGTCTCCTCCGCACCCCAGGCAGAGCAGGAAGATCTCTGCGACGCAGACCAGGAAGAGAGAGAGCCGAAGACGCCCTGATCGGGCGGTGCGGTTGAAACCGTTCATCTCCAGGCCCGTCTCAAGCACGTTGTTCATCTGTTGCCGCCTCCGTCAGTGTGAAAAAGCAGTTTGAGAGACCCCCATGAGACACTCTGGGTGAGGACCTGCCAGCCGTCAGCGACCCAGATGTCCCAGTTGCCGGAGCGAGTGGAGGAGAAGACTATTTTCGTTCCAGTCGGTGACCAGCGGGGATGCCAATCGCTTGCCGGATCATCGGTCACCTTCGTGACTCCGGACGACTCCCCCTGTGCGGACATTATCCAGATGTCCCAGTTGCCGCTTCGGTTGGAAGCGAAGGCTATCTTGGTTCCGTCGGGCGACCAGGCGGGACTGTAATCGGTTGCCGCACTGGTTGTGAGCTGCGTGGCCTCGTCTTCCGGGCCCTGGACCGGCATGACCCATACGTCCGCGTTTCCGGCGCGGAGAGACATGAAGGCTATCTTGGTTCCGTCGGGCGACCAGGCCGGATGGTAGTCGTCGTGAGGGTCCAACGTGAGGTACTCTCCCGCTCCACCACCTTCCGCCGGAATGATGCACAGGTCAAAATTATCGTCCCTGTTGCACGCGAACAGTATCGTCGCTCCGTCAGGCGACCAGTCCGGCTGGAGATCGTAGCCGGCCTCGTAGGTGAGCCTCTGGGCGTCCTGGCCGTTCGACGTCATTCGCCATATCTCCCGGTCACCTGCCGTTCTATTGGACACGAATGCCATGTGATTTCCATCGGGCGAAAAGCATGGATCCCAGTTGCTTGAAGGATGGTTTGAGATTCGGATCGCGGGCTGGATGAGTTCGCCGTCGGCGGGCATCCTCCATATGTTCGACCCATCTTCCCTGGCCGAAACGAAGACGATGCTCGTTCCGTCCGGCGACCAGACGGGTT
>JAZDPI010000283.1:0-16026 GCA_043797775.1 Candidatus Eiseniibacteriota bacterium | reverse complement strand
GGAAGAACTTTGCCAACGCGGATGTCGCCATCCAGAATCGTGTCTTCCTGGTCGGCCCCAATGCCTCCGGGAAGTCCAACTTTCTAGATGTCTTCCGGTTCCTAAGAGATCTCGCTTCCTCAGGTGGAGGCTTACAGGAATCCATCAACGGGCGAGGTGGGGTCGCGGCTCTCCGCTGCTTGGCCGCACGACGCTATCCAGATGTGGAGATCCATGCTGAACTGAGGGATCTTGACGGCACATCCCGCTGGGAGTACGAGATTGCCTTCAATCAGGACAAGCAACACCCCCCGTTGCTAAGCAAGGAACGAGTGATCCGTGACAACAAAGTACTCCTTGAGCGTCCAAACCGTAAAGATCTCGCTGACCGCGATCGATTGACCCAGACCTACCTTGAGCAGGTAAACGTCAATCAGAAGTTCCGCGAGTTGGCCACCTTCTTCTCCTCCATCCGCTATTTGCACATCGTGCCCCAGCTCATCCGCGAGCCTAATCGCTCTGTTGGTCGGTCGAACGACCCGTTCGGAGGCGATTTCCTTGAACAGGTGGCAAGAGTACCGGCGCAGAGGCGCGAGGCCCGGTTGCGTCGCATCAAGGAGGCGCTTCGCGTTGCCGTTCCCCAGCTTCAGGAGATCGAGCTCTGGCGCGACGCTCGAGGCACACCCCACATGAGAGGAAAGTACCAGCACTGGCGACCGCACGGAGCCTGGCAGACCGAGGAGCAGTTCTCGGACGGCACGTTGCGCCTCATGGGACTCCTTTGGGCAGCGATGGAGGGGAGTGGTCCGTTACTTCTTGAAGAGCCAGAACTCTCGCTCCATCCTGAAATCATCCGCATACTCCCCCAGATGTTCGCTCGCGTCCAGCGTCTCACGGGCAGGCAGCTCTTGATCAGCACACACTCACCAGAGCTTCTTCGTGACGAGGGAATTGGGATTGACGAGGTGCTACTCTTCGTTCCGGAAGCCGAAGGCACAAGAGTGGCTCCTCTGGAATCTCACCGTGAGATCCAACACCTGCTCCAGAGTGGGTTGTCCCTCGTTGACGTCGTGATCCCCAAGACCGCTCCTGCAAACGTGGAACAATTGCCCTTGTTTGGAGATTAGCAACATGTCTAGGTCTGTGGTGATTTCCGCAGCGGTGGAGGGCATCGTGGATGAAGCGGTGGTGCGCAAACTCATCATTCAAGCAGGCGGCCGCCCCGGAACGGTGTACGGAAAAAGCGGCAAGCCACTCCTGCGTCAGAAGATCAAAGCATACAGCAGCGCTGCGCAATACTCACCATGGATCGTCCTCGTCGACCTGGATAACGACGCCCAGTGTGCGCCTCCATTCTGCGAAGAATGGCTTTCGCATCGTGCTCCTCATTTGTGCTTTCGTGTAGCGGTCCGGGAAGTCGAAGCTTGGTTGATGGCCGATACGGAGTCGTTGGCCGCGTTCTTAAGTGTGGCACGCAGAAGGATACCGGCTGACCCGGAGCAACTCCACGAGCCGAAGATCGAGATGGTTAGCCTTGCACGGCAGTCTCGGCGACGAGATATAGTTGAAGATATGGTCCCACGAGCGGAAGGCCGCAGACAGGTGGGGCCGGCCTACGCCTCAAGACTGGTGGAGTATGTTCAGGGATCGTGGCGTCCCGGAGTAGCCATCGCCCGTGCCGACAGCCTGAGACGTGCGGTCACGTGCCTTACCAGGCTGGTAGAGAACGTGAAGAGCTGATTCCCACTAACTGCAAGCAATGCGATGAAGTTGACTCCCCGTTCGAGCGCTTCCAGGGTAGTCAGCGCCCGGTAACACGAAAGGGCCTGCGCCGTGAGTGACGCAGGCCCTTTCTCTGACGCTTGGCGCAGCCGCACAGGCGCGGCCACACGGGGCAGCCGTGCATGCATGCCCACGCGTGAGCCAGTGGCCACCAGGCGGTCGATCCGGATGACCCGATGCACAAACGCGCCGGTCGCGCGACCCGCCGCCTAAGCGGCTATCCGCCTAGTACATGTCCTCTCCACCGTAACCGCCGCCCGGAGGCATCGGCGGAGCCTTCCTCTTCTCAGGCTTCTCGCAGACGAGCGCCTCCGTAGTGAGAAGTAGACCCGCCACGCTGGCCGCGTTCTGGAGCGCAGTACGAGCCACCTTGGTGGGGTCTATCACGCCGGCCTCAAACATGTCCTCGAACTTCTCTTGCTCCACGTTGAACCCGACGTTCTTCTTCTCCTTCTTCGCCTGCTCCACGATGACCGAGCCCTCGAGACCGGCGTTGAACGCAAGCTGTCTCATGGGCTCTTCGAGGGCGCGTCTCACAATATTGATACCGAACTTCTCCTCGCCCTCGACCTTGAGCTCCGCGAGCGCGGCCGCCGCTCTCAGGAACGCCACACCTCCGCCTGGGATGATTCCTTCCTCGACGGCGGCCCTGGTGGCGTGAAGAGCGTCCTCGACACGAGCCTTTTTCTCCTTCATCTCGGTCTCGGTCGCGGCGCCCACGCTTATGACGGCCACTCCACCGGCCAACTTGGCGAGCCGCTCCTGGAGCTTCTCCTTGTCGTAGTCGCTCGTGGAATCGTCGATTTCCCTCTTAATCTGTGCGACTCTACCCTTGATGTCCTCGGCCTTGCCGGCGCCCTCGACGATGGTCGTGTTCTCCTTGTCGATCGTCACTCTCTTCGTGCGTCCCAGGTCCTCGAGCTTCGCGGTCTCCAGCTTCACGCCGATGTCCTCGGAAATGACGTGCCCGCCGGTCAGAATCGCGATGTCCTCCATCATGGCCTTGCGCCTGTCGCCGAAGCCCGGCGCCTTCACCGCACAGCACGAAAGCGTGCCGCGAAGCTTGTTCACCACGAGCGTCGCCAGGGCCTCGCCCTCGACGTCCTCGGCTATGATGAGAAAGGGCTTGCCCTTCTGCGCGACCTTCTCGAGCAGAGGAAGGAGGTCCTTCATGTTGCTCAACTTCTTCTCGTAGAGCAGGATGAAGCAGTCTTCCAGGACTACCTCCATCGTGTCCTTCTCCGTTATGAAGTAAGGAGACACGTAGCCCCTGTCAAACTGCATACCTTCCACGACTTCGAGCGTGGTCTCGATGCTCTTCGCCTCTTCCACCGTGATGGTGCCGTCCTTGCCGACCTTGTCCATGGCGTCGGCGATGATTTCGCCGATGCTCGCGTCGCAGTTGGCGGAGATCGTCGCAACTTGTGATATCTCTTTTCTCTCCTTGACGGTCTTGCTGAGCTTCTTCAGCTCGCCGATCGTGAACTCGACGGCCTTCTCGATCCCCCTCTTTATGGCCATGGGGTTACTGCCGGCAGCGACGTGCTTGAGCCCCTCTCTGAAGATAGACTCCGCGAGGATCGTCGCCGTGGTCGTGCCGTCACCGGCAACGTCGCTGGTCTTCGAAGCGACCTCGCGCACCATCTGAGCGCCCATGTTCTGGTACGGGTGCTCCAGCTCTATCTCCTTAGCAACAGTGACGCCATCCTTGGTAATCGTGGGGGAGCCCCACTTCTTGTCCAGAACAACGTTTCGTCCCCGCGGGCCGAGCGTGACCTTCACTGCGCGGCTCAGCGTCTCAACGCCTTCAAGAATGGCCTGCCTGGCTTCCTCCTGGAAAACCATTTGCTTAGCAGCCATGTTCATCCTCTCCTTTTCCTTAATGTTTCAGTGTCAAACCTTGTTGAACTGCGCTCATCGCGGCGTTCCGCGACGGTCATTGAGCATAGCACCAATGCCATCTCTCAACAAGGGCTACTCGTGCACGACGGCGAGCACGTCGTCTTCGCGCATTATGATGTACTCTTTGCCGTCTATCTTCACTTCGGTGCCGGAGTACTTGCCCATCAAAATCCGGTCGCCCTTCTTGAGCTCGACGGGGACGCGCTTTCCATCTTCGTTGAGCCTGCCACTTCCGACGGCAATCACTTTTCCTTCCTGAGGCTTCTCCTTCGCAGTGTCAGGAATGATAATGCCACCCTTCTTGACCTCCTTCTCTTCCAAGCGTTCAACAATGATTCTGTCCGCCAACGGCGTGACCTTCATGATCCACACTCCTTTCGTCGGATGAAGTCACGAGTGTCTTAGCGACACAACACGCTCTCCAAACACGCTCTCTCAACACAACGAAGCCACACTCTTTTCCCGGCCATCACCTCCCACTTGTGTATTTTGGTGTCTTTTCGGAGATTCTAGCGTTTTGTCGATAACTGAACTGCCGGACGTGTTCTCAGTAGGCTGGTAGACCAGGGAAGCAAGCACACCGCTGCAAACACACCTCCTTCATTCAGAGGCAACTTGCGTGCCATGCTTCGGGCCTCGAGACCGCGCGCGCGTAACTCCAAGAGAATGCGATAGATAGGGGGGGCGAGGGCCGCAGACTCAAACGACGCCGCAAAACTGAGACGGCGCGCTTTGCCCAAATGACAAAGCGAGGGAAAGTTGACGATGGAAGCGCGATGGGGCCGCACGCAGGCACGAACACAGGCGTGCCGCAGGGTGGCCGGCGCCGCGACCGCACTCCGAAGGGCTTGGACCGGCGCCCGGACGGCCTGACTGCCGGCGGCGAGCCGCATGCTACGGTCCGAGCGCTTTGCCCAAATGGCACGGCGATCTCGGCGCACCGTCCGGTCTGAGTCGGTTGGGGCCCAACCTGCCCGACGGCATCGCCAGGCCGAAGACACGGCCCACTTCGACGGTGGGACGTCCCGGCGCCCTACGCCTAGCCGGACCAGAGATCGTATTCTTTCATCTTTCTGTAAAGCGTTCTGAGACCGATCCCCAGCAGCTCGGCGGTCTTCTGCTTGTCGTGCCCCACTGACTTGAGGGTCTCTTCTATGGCGATCTTTTCCACTTCCTGCATCGTCGTGCCGACGGGAAGCCTCATGTAGCGCCTCTGTTTCTTCCCTACCCTCAGGTGCTCGGGCAGATCCGTCACGTCCAGCGCCCTCTCCCTCGCACAAAACACCACCATGCCCTCGATGCAGTTCTTGAGCTCGCGCACGTTCCCCGGCCAATCATGACGCACGAGCAGGTCCATCGCCCCCCTGGTGATTCCTCTGACCTTCTTACCGTGCTCCTCGTTGAATTCGCCTATGAAAGAATCGACGAGAAGAGGGACGTCGTCCTTGCGTTCTCTGAGCGGCGGCACCTCTACAGCCACGACGTTAAGACGATAGTAGAAGTCCTCCCTGAATTTCTTCTTGCGGACCAGGGGCTCGAGCCTCTGGTTCGTGGCGGCTACCAGCCTCACGTCGACGCGAAGCGTCTCCGTACCCCCCACCCTTTCAAACTCCCGCTCCTGTAGAACGCGGAGCAGCTTCACCTGGAGCGCCGGCGGTATGTCGCTCACCTCGTCGATAAACAGTGTCCCGCCGTCGGCGACTTCAAAGCGTCCCCTTCTCATCGCCACGGCGCCAGTGAAAGCGCCCTTTTCGTGGCCGAAGAGCTCGCTTTCTATGACACCTTCCGGCAGGGCGGCGCAGTGGAGCTTCACGAAAGGCTCGTCCCGTCTCGGACTGTTCTGATGAATCGCGAGAGCGATGAGCTCCTTCCCCGTTCCGGTGTCGCCGGTTATGAGAACCGTGGCCTTGGTCGGCGCAATCTGCCTTATCTTCTCGAAGATCTCCATCATGCCGCGCGACCTGGCGACGAGATGCTCGAAACCGTAGCGCCGGTCGAGCCTGGTGTGCAAATCAGTGACCTTGCCGACCAGCTTCTGATGCGAGATCCCTCTCTCAATGACGGCCCTGAGTTTCTCGAGATTGAGAGGCTTGACCTGGAAATCGTAGGCACCCTGACGCATCGCCTCCGTGGCAAGCTTGACCTCCGCCTCTTTGGTTATCATTATGGTGCAAACTTCCGGGTTGCGCGACCTGGCGATCGACATGAGGCGCATGCCGTCAATCCTGTGGAGCCTCAGTTCTGTGATCATGACGCTGACGGGTTCTCCGTCGACTATGTTGAAGGCGGCTTCACCGTCCTTCGCCCAGAGAACGTCGTAGCCGGAGGCCTTGAGGAAGCTCAGGAGGCCTTTCGTGTCTTCCGTCTCGCTGTCAACCACGAGTACCGTGCGTTTTCCGCGCTCAGGTCCCATCACTTCCCCCGCCTAGCCTCGTCGCGATGGAAAACGGCCAGGAATCTTCTCTGCACTCCCCCTCCGAAGGCGTCCGCGTACGTATAGACGACCGGAATAATGACGAGCGTGAGCACGGTGGAGAGCATGAGGCCGCCCATGACGGACACGGCCATGGACGCACGAACCTCGGAACCCTCCCCCAGGCCCAGCGCGAGGGGCGCGAGCCCCAGGACGGTCGTGATCGTCGTGAGCAGGATGGGCCTCAGCCTCACGAGGCCGGCCTCGTAGAGCGCTTCGTGGATGCCTTTCCCCTCGAGCCTGAGCTGCCGCACGTAGTCGAGGAAAACGATGGCGTTGTTCACCACTATCCCAACCAGCATCACGACTCCGATGAGCGCGTTGACCGTAATGGAATGCCCGGTAAGAAACAGTGCGATGAGGACACCGGTAATTGCGAACGGAATCGAGAACATTATGGCGAACGGGTGGATGAGCGACTCGAAAAGCGCCGCCATTATCATGTAGACCAGAAGCACGGCCAGCAGGAAATCGATTCCCAGATTCTTGAACGACTCTCGCATGTCCTCGTCCTCACCACCGTATTCAATCGCATAGCCTTCTGGAAGAGGGAAGCTCCCGAGCTTGCCGCGCACCTCGGACATGAGGCTCCTCAGATCCCTTCCGCTCCTGTTTATTCCCATGAACACGACGCGTCTCTGGTTCTCCCTGTGATATTTCGCGGGAGTCTCGCCGAACCTTGTCTGAACAAGATAGCGCAGCGGCACTCTCGCCCCGAGAGACGTGGTCACTATGATGCTCTCCAGATCTTCGATCCGATTCTTGTTGTACTCAAACACCCTCACCCGCACGTCGATCTCGGTACCGTACTGCTCTATTCTTGTCGCCACGGTTCCCTGAAGGGCGGTTTTCAGCATCGTCGCGAGCTGGAGCGGGTCGATACCGACGAGCGCACACTTTACCCTGTCGACGGTGAACTGCACTTCGGGACGCGACTCCTCAATGCTGGAGACAACCTCTCGCACGCCCTTTATAGGGCTCACCTCCGTTTCTATGGCCTTGGCCAGCAGCCGCAGCGTGGCGAAGTCGGTACCAGAGAGCTTGACTTCTATGTCCCCGTACTGCGACCCCTGCTCGTAACCCATCTGCATGAACGTGAGTTTGGCTTCGCTCATGTCCTTGAGAGCCTTCTTCGTCTCGTCAATCGCCTGGGTCGTGTTCACTTTCCGCTCTTCTCTATCAACCAGGCGCACGAAAAGCGTGCCGCGGTTCGGCACCATCTCCTCGGCCCGCTCCGCGGCTTCTCCCCCCATTGCAAAGATCATCTCTACGAAGGGAAGCTTGACCAGTTTCTCCTCAACTGTCTTCACAAATCTGCTCGTCTCCTCGATCGGTGTTCCCGTGGGCATCTCGACGTACACTGCGAAGATCCCGTCGTCGCTCTCGGGCATGAAGTCGGCGCCGATCGGGATTATGAGCGCCAGCCCACCGAGGAACAGGGCCAGGGCCAGAAGCAGAACGGTCTTTCGATGCCCGAGGGACCAGAGAAGAAGCTTCCCGTACCTCTTTTTCAGCCCCGCAAGCAGGTTGACCGATCGCTCGAGCTTGCCCGTCTCCCGCACGTTGAGGAGTTTCGAGCAGGCCATCGGGACAAGAGTGAGAGCTATGATGAGAGAGGCACCGATCGAGAAGGCGACGCTCGCGGCCAGCTGGCCGAAGAGGATCTTCACGATTCCCTTCGTGAACAGAATCGGGACAAACACGATCACCGTGGTCAGTGTCGAGGCGGTCACCGCGAGGGCAACCTGGGAGGAGCCGGCCTCCGCGGCGACAAAGCGGTCCTCGCCCGTCTGAAGCCTGCGGAAGATGTTCTCCAGAACGACGATGGAATTGTCGACGAGCATTCCCACGCCTATTGCAAGCCCGCCGAGCGAAATCAAGTTCACTGAAATACCGAGAAAATGCAGCGGGAAGAACGTACACACGATGGACACCGGAATCGCCAGTCCGATGATGAAGGAGGAGCGATAGCTCCGCAGGAAGAGCCAGATGACGAAAACGGCGAGCAGGGCACCGTAGAGGGCCGCGTCTCTCACGTTTCGCACCGAGCCCTCGATGTACTTGGCCGAATCAAAGAGCTCGTCTATCTCGATGTCCGAGGGAAGATAGGGCTTCAGCTCGCCGAGCGCTCGCCTCACCTTCTTGGCAACGCTGACGGTGTTCGCGCCCGACTGCTTCATGATTGCGATCATCGCGCTCTCTTGCATCCCCATGCGCGCGAACGCAGTCTTTTCGACGTCTTCGTAACTCACCCTCGCGATGTCGCCGAGCTTGGTTATGCGACCGCCGTCGCTCTTGAGAACGAGGTCCGTGATCTCATCGATGGACTCAATCTCGCCCGCCAGCTTCACACTGTAGTCCCTGGATTCCTGGACAACGTGCCCGGCACCGAGGTCGGTGTTCGCCACGCGGATGACGTTCACTATCTCGCCGAGATTCATGCCGAGCGTCGCAAGCTTTGCCTGGTCAACCGACACGAGTATCTCTCGCTCGCCTCCGGCCCACACAATGACGGACGCCACGCCGTCGAGTTTCTCGAGAGCCGGCTTGATCTCGTCGTCGGAAAGCTTCTTGAGGTCCCTCTGAGTTCTCTTGGCACCCGAGACGCCGTAAAAAGACACCGGCATCTGGGAAGGATCGTACTTGAAGATGATCGGCCGCTTCATGTCCTTGGGGAGAAACTCGTTCTCCACGGCGATCTCGATCTTCTCCCTCATGTCGCCCATCGCCTGATCGAGGTCCGTGCCCCACTCGAACTCTATCGCCATTGAGGAGAGCCCGTACTGGGTGGTCGAGCGTATGTTTTTCACGCCCGACGCCTGGCTGACGGAGGCCTCTAGGGGTTCCGTGACGAGTTTCTCCATTTCCTCGGACCCCACGCCCTCGTATCGCGCAGCGACGTACAGAACGGGGAAGTTGAGCTCCGGAAGGAACTCGGTGGGCATCTTCCGAAGCGAGATGAGACCCATCACTACGAAGACGAGCACGAACATCGATATGGCGACGGGTCTCTTAACGGAGAAACTGGTCACTCTCACGGAATTGGCTCCTCAAACCGAATCACCGGCGGCCGCCGTAATAATCTGCACGCGGTCGTTTTCCTTCAACTGGAACTGTCCCCTGACCACAACGGAGTCACGCTCACCCAAACCTGAGAGCACCTCGACCCAACCTCCGTCCAGAACACCCGTCGTGATCTTCTGCTCGTGGGCTTTTCCGTCCTTTGCGACAAACAGCGTCGCAATCCCGACCTCTCTTCTGAGGGCCCTCTCAGGAACGGCAAGCACACCCTTTCTCTCGCCGGTCACGAGGCGGAGATCCACCGTCATCCCCGGTTTCAGCGCGCCGTCCGGATTCTTGACGGCGACTTCCGCTTCGATCGTCTTCGTGGGGCTGCCGACCAGAGGACTCACCGACGAAACGACGCCCTCGAATTCCCTCTCGGGGTAGGCGGCCACCGAAAGAGACGCCTTCTGGCCTACTTTCACCCTGCCGATTTCGGATTCAGGAATGCCCAGCTTCACCTTGACGGAGGAGATGTCCACGACGATGAAGTCCGGCGGACCTCCCCCCATCGCAAGAATCACCTCTCCGAATTCCACGTTTCTCTGTGCCACTAAGCCTGAGAAGGGGGAAACCAGGGAGCAATCCTTGAGCATCTCCTGCGCGGAAACAAACGCGGCACGGGCCTGCTCAACGGCCAGTCTCGCGCCTTCAAGCTGATTGTCGGAGGCAATTGCGTCTTTGTGAAGCCTCTCGATGCGCTCCGCGTCGAGCTTCGCCTTTGAATAGCCCGCCTCTGCCTGAACGAGATTGGCCTGCGCCTTGGTGTCGTCGAGAGCCGCGAGCACATCACCCTTCTCTACAGAATCACCCAAACCGACCCCTATCCGCACGACCTTACCGCCCACTTCGAAAGTGAGGCCGGCCTCTCTCTGCCCTCGAATTTCACCCACAAACGTAAGAACGACCATCAGGTCCTTTCGTTCGGGGAATCCAATCTCGATCGGGACGGCTTTTCTCTCCTCCTTGGATCCGTCCCGTGAGCAGCTCCCCAGGAGGACAACGGCCGCAGAGAAAAGCACAAGCCAGAACAAGCCTGCAGCGGCCAGAGGGCTTCTCGTTCTTCGTCTCGGATGCCTACGCACGCGCAAACCTCCCGTCTTCTGTTGTAATAGAAAAGCTAAGCCAGGCCCTGAGTAATAATTCAGCAATTATACCATCGCTCCGGGCGGTCGTTCATCAAATTGTTGCACGGACAGCGCCGGCTCAGGAACAATCAATCACTCCTGCGCTCAGTCCAGCTTTATGACATTGGCCTCCCAACCCAGGTGCCTCTCGTTGTGAGTGAAGATGATGACCTGAGTGTTCGCCCGCCGGACGAGGTCGAGAAGGAGATGCCTGACTCTTTCCAGCCTCTCGTCGTCGAAGTTCACGAAGGGGTCGTCCAAAATGAGGGGGAGCTTCTTGCCTCCGGAGAGCTCCTCGGTCATCGCCAGCCTCATGCAGAAGTGGAGCTGATCTCTTGCGCCGGTGCTGATTTCCGCGGGAGTGACGTCGCGCGAGAGGCACGTGACAAGAGTCGGTTCAAAGTCTTTCGAAAGTCTCACTGCGTCGTACCTGCCGCAGACGATGACAGCGAATAAATCCGAGATGCGGGATGCGATTCTGTCCTTCGACCCCGCCTGGTATTCGTCTCTGCATCCATCCAACGTCTCCACGGCAAGCCTCAGCGCGTCACGCCGGAGTGTAAGCTTCGCCAGCTTTCTCTCCAGCTCCGCGATTTCTTCCAGATACGTTTCGGGAGGCTCGGCCGCCAGCGCGGAGACCCTGGCATAGTCAATCTGCTTCTGCCGGAGCTCTTTGTCCAGAGCCTCGATTCTGTCGTCAATCTCGCCAAGCTTCTTCCGTGAATCCTCGGCCATCTGCACCGCCTTCTCGGGCGCCTCGGCGAGAGGAAGGAGCTCCGTCCGTTCTGCGAGGAACTCATCGAGCTGGGACTTAGCAATTCCGGTATCTCTTAGCGCCCTGGCATGAGCTTCCTCGTGTTTCCCGGCAGCCTCCTGGGTGAGCCCCTTCTCAAAGACCTCAACCTGCCTCTTGAGAACCGTGAATCTCTCGAATTGAGAGGTGAGCTCGCGCGGCCGCAGCGTCCTGGCAAGATTGCGATGCGCTTGAGGAAGCGCGGCTTCGATCTCTGAAACAAGCCTCTCTCGCTCGGCCTTGAGCGTCTGCAATCGCTCACGGGTGCTCTTGAGCTCTCCAGTCTCTTTGCCCGTCTCCTTCGTCGAACGGCGCATTCGGGCCGAGAGAGCGCGCAACAGAACGGCCGAAAGCAGTGAAACCACAATCCCCGCGGCGATCATCGTCGCGAGCTTGCCGACGGCGAGCCCGATCAGGACGAAGGCCGCGAGAACGGCGGCGGCAGAGACGGCGATGAACTTACCGGACAAGCCGCGTAGCCCCGGCTCAGGTGCGGCCGGGGCTTCCGAGGTTATTACTTCGAGTCTCTCGACTTCATCGTCGGTGCGGGCCGCCCTCGAGAGGGTGTCTGAAATATCCACGGTCAGGGCACTGAAGTGAGGAAATCCCCGCTCGAGATCTTCTCTCGCACTTTCACACTTCTTCCTCGCGTTCTCGTACTCTCTCGAGGCCCGTGACTCGCTGTCGAGAAGCTCTTCCTTCGTGCGAAGGGTCTTCCTGAGCTCCAGGTATCTCTGGAGCTTGTCCAGGAAGCTCCGCTCTTCTCCGCGACGCCGCCGGAGAACATCCAGCTCCTTCTCGATTTCCACACACCTTGCCGCTGCCTGCCCGCTCGTTCCCAAAAGGACCTGTGCCTCTTCAAGCTCCCGCCGCCTGGTGCCCAGTTGGTCCTGTGCCTCCTCTATCGCGCGCTTCTTGCGGCGCGCACTCCCCCACGGGTTTTCCATGGTGAGCTCCGCGAACCTGCTCGTCAGCCGCTCAAGAACGCCCTCGTAGCCGCTCGGCCCCGCCCCCGAAATCAACTCCCTCAGCTTCGGTTCGAATTCGGTTTCCATGTCGAGCTGCCCCACGAAACACGTTCGCCTGGCGAGCAGGCCGTCCCAGAAGCCGAAGTGCTCGTCCAGCAGGGCAGTGTACGCTCTTCGCTCTTCCCCTCTCGAACGAGGGCTCACCTCGCCGGAGAAAATGTCCGTAGACTTCCCGTCTGCCAGTTTCGTGACGAGAACGTGATTGGAGGAGAAGTCTCTGGAGAATCGTACAAGCCCCCCGGGAATGCTCAGCTCAACGGACGCCCTGAAAACCGGCGACGCCGCCCACGACCTGGATGTCCGTTCCTCTTCCTTCGACTCGAAACCGAAGAGCGTGGCCAGCACTGCACTCATGAGCGTGGACTTGCCCGACTCGTTCTTGCCGTAGACGATGTTGAGCCTGTCCTGCGAAAAGGACCAGGAGACAGGAGCGGAGAAGACTCCGAAACCCTCGAGGCTGACTTTCGAGACTTTCATACGAATCTCGACTCTCTGAGTACGAACCCAGCCTGCACGGCCGGCCACGGGCACCGCTGATCACACGCGTGGCCAACTATGGACGCCACCAGGTGCGGGCACCACCGACCACGGGGACCGCGCACTTGGGGCACGACCGACCACGGGGCACCACCGGCGCTCAGCGCCCGCCGGCGCCCTCGCTCTCCTCGGCAAACGCACTCAGCCCCTCTTTCAGAGCCAGCTCGTGAACCGCCCTGGCTTCTTGAGGGGCTCTCGCAATCGCTTCCTTCATACGGCGCACGAACATGCCGCGGATGGTCCGTTCCTGCGCGAACATCTCCACGGCGGCCGCGCCGAGAATGCTTGTCCGGTCTTCAATCTCGATGTGAAAAAATCTATCTCGCAAAGCGGCCTGCAGGAATTCAGGACGCACCATGAACTCCGCCCGCCCGGTCAAAGTGAGTCTGAGAAGTGTGTTTTCGCCGGCACCGGAGGCGACCCACGCCAGCAGCTCCTCCTCGGACGAAACGGCCTCCGTGTCCAGGGAGAGTTCCTTCTCTTCCAGCACTCGCGCGTTGAAAGGGCGTTTTGTCACGGCGACACAGCCGGCGGAGAAATCGGCCGTGACAAGGAACCGCCGGCCGTTCTCTCCGAACCCCTTCCCTTCCAGCGTGCCGGGGTACACTGCCGTCGTCTTGCCGAGACGAAACGCTCTAAATGTGTGATAGTGACCGAAGGCCACGTAGTGCATTCCGCTGGAGCGGAGCTCTTCCTCTGTGACAGGCAGGTCCTTCGCTCTCACGTTCCATTCTTCACAACCCTTGAGAGACGCGTGTGCAACGAAAACCCGGTACCCGTCCGCGGGCAGCGTGTCTTTGAGAGCGCTCAGGTGCTGCCCGATGCTGATCTGCTTTCCCGGCTCGTGAGTGAGCCAGTAGAAGCTGAACTTCTCTCCGTCCAGAAGAAGCTCGACCGGCATCGTTGTGTGGAACTCTGCGAGAATCCGAACGTTCGTCGGAAAGGACTCACGCCTGTACACGCTTTCCTGAACGGCGATCGTGTCGTGCGTTCCCGGGGCAAGAAGCACGGGTGTCTTCGCGGGCAGAAGTCTCTCGAACTGCCCTCGCACAAAACCGACGTCCGCAGAAGCGGGCCTCGGATGCTCGAAGAGATCCCCGGCGATTATCACGGCCCTTATCCCGCTGTCAGGTTCGAGAGCGAAATCCACGGCTCTCTTGAGCGCCTCTCTGAAATCCTGCGCCCTCACTGGCGCCCTGTCGTCAGCGAGATACCCGGGCACGTAGCCGATGTGAAGGTCCGCGAGATGAAGAATCTTGATTCCCACTCTTACCGTCTCCTACTCTCCCGCCACGCGCGCGATCTCTCCTCCATCCGGCGCGATCTCTCGCCCCTCCCAGGTAGTCTCTCACCCATCCCGGACAACGTCTAACGCCTCCGGGGCGCCCTCCCGCGCCTCCCGGCCAGCTCCCACAGTCTGAACAACTGAAGCAGGAGCGCCCCCGCCACAAATCCCCCTATGTGAGCCCACCACGCCACCCCTCCCGCTGCCTGTCCGCGCGCACCCAGCGAGGCCGCGCCGCTGACGAACTGTATCAGAAACCAGAACCCCAGGAAGAAGAAGGCGGGCAGTTCCAGGGCCTGCAGAAAGAACCCGAGCGGTATGATGGTCACCACTCTCGCCCTGGGATAGAGAAAGAAGTAGGCGCCCAGAACCCCGGCGATGGCACCGCTCGCCCCGATTGTCGGTACGGGCGACCGCGGATCTGCAACAACGTGCGCGAGGCTCGCTGCGACGCCGCACAGGAGATAGAACAGAAGAAAACGCACGTGTCCCATCCTGTCTTCCACGTTGTCGCCGAATATCCAGAGATAAAGCATGTTGCCGCCGACGTGAAACCAGCCGCCGTGCAGAAAAAGAGAGGTCAGGAGAGTGTGGGGTCTGAATGCAAGATCTACCGTGTATTCGCTTCCGTAGAAGCTCGCGGGTATCACGCCGTAGTCTGAAATCAGGCTGCCGACCCTGCTTCCGAGGGAAAATTCGTAGATGAACACGGCGATGTTGACGGCTACGAGCGCCGTTCTAACCACTGGATACGTCTGCGAAGGTATGTTGTCTCTCAGAGGTATCACAGTCTGAACCGCAGGGTCGCCCCTATTCTCCCCTCGCTTGACAGCTGTGTGGACTTATCGACGTGCGAGACCTTCCCGCTCTGCCGCAGGGCTTCACGTATCGCTTCTTCAATCACGTCGGCCACGCTTCGCATTTTCGAAGCGCACAACGGGCATTTCACCTCGTCAATTCCTATGAATCGGCAGTTCTCGCACACAACGCCCTTTTCAACGTATCCCTGCTCGACAACCAGCGTGTGTACCTGGCTGCGCCTCAGGGCCCCCAGAGTCGCCCTGAGCCCCAGGACTGCGAGTCCGTCGGACCGGGCACTCTCCACGAGCCTCCGCACGAGCTCCTCGTCCGCTCGGTCCTCGATCTCCCTGTCCAGCTCCATCGTCCTTCGCAGTGCCTCGTCGAGCGACAGGGACGGGTCCACGTGGATTCTGGCCGCTATGCGCTCTCTCAGATAGCTGTGGAGAGCAGGCTCGAACTCGGAGAGAACGTCGGGCCTCCCGCCGATTATGAGACGGTCGAAGGTCCGCTGCCTGAAGAAATCGTGCGTCACATCGGCAACGTGCCTGAGGTGTCTGTGGACGTGGTCTTCGATGTGTCTCTCTATTCGACGTTCCTCGTATCCTCCCCATCCGGAGGCCTTCACGCGCCCGGGAACCTCGTGGTAGATCTGGGAATGGTCCTCGATCTCCCCAAGACAGACTGCGAAAACGCGAGCCCGTTCTCTGTCCACCAGAACCGTGCAGTATCGCTTGTACTCGTCGAGAAGCATGGAAAAGGGTCTTATGTAAGGGTCTCTGTCCACCGTGAGAGAGCTCGAGACGGGCCCCGGGAGATCGTGCACCTCCCAGAGGTTCGCCGCCGAAGACGAAAAGATCGCCGTCCCCTTTGCACCCTTCCTGTCCAGCTCAGTCGCCACGTACTTCTGGAGCCTCTCGAGATCGCCGGCGACCGACTCCTTCTCTTCGCGGCTCAGGGAACTCGACTCAATCGCCGTTCTTTTGTCTCTCACGAGACTCTTGAGCAGGATCTCCGCGTCCCGCGTAGTGAACGTACGCGAGCTGAGATCAAGATAGAGACTCGTCACCGGATACTTCTTGTCGACACGTTTTAGCAGGTCTGAGATCAGTTCATAGCTGATCATGCAGGGAGTTCCTCCTTTCTAATGCAAGACGCGACGCACATCCTCGAGAAAAAGGCTTGATTCCTGCCGGTTTTGAGGCGGCTCGGGGCCGCCGCCACGCTCCCCGTACCCTGCAAAAGGGACACGCGTGCGG
>JAZDPI010000209.1:0-4849 GCA_043797775.1 Candidatus Eiseniibacteriota bacterium | reverse complement strand
GCATACACCACCCAGCAGAAGGGCGGCCCGAAGCTCCCCGCGAACGATTGGTTTGACGCGCGGGTTGACGTCGTCGACGACAGCGTGACCGTTTACGTGAACGAAACGGCGATATTCACGAAGAAGCTCACATACTACCTCAAGAAAGGGCGCCCGGGCTTCTACGTGGGAACGGGGACGGACGCGTCCTTCAGGCGAGTGGAGATCGAGGACCTGCCGGAGTCGTCTGACTAGGCGCCTGCGAGCCGCCGTCGGACGAAGCCCCCCAGCCTCGCCGGATTGGGCGGTGCCCCTAAGGCGCGGCGCTCTCCCACGTCATGCATCGGCCAACGTTATTTCGTCTTCGCCTCGCGGTCCTGCCTTCCGTTATCGTACATCCCGATCACGCCGTCAATCCGTCCGGCTTCGTCACGCGTGAATCTGAGCCTGAAATAGGCGGCCTCCTCTGCGCCGAAGAGATCCTTTCCCATCGGCACGAGGCGAAGCTTCGGCCTGCCCTCGCGCTGATACGTAAGGTGGCTTCCCTCGAGGGACAAGGTGCGCGGGCCGAATTTGCCGGCATATTCCTTCAGCTCCTTCACCGTCAGGGTCACCGGGTTGAGCTCGGCGTCGAGTCCCGTTTGAGCCCACGCAAGGCCGTATTTGTCGCGTTCGCTCGCCGCTTTCTCCGTGAGGAGCTTCAGGGCTTCGGCCTGAGCCGTGAGAAGTGCATTGCTCGCGGGTACGGCAATGTCCGGAGTGACGCCCACGGCCTCCCAGTTGGTCTTGGTAATCGGGCTGATTGAACGGCCGGCCGGCACCTGGAGTGCCGTGCGGAACGAACCAAAGTCAAAGAAATGCAATTCGATAGTGTGGGCGGCGCCTCCGGTTGTCTCACCTACGATCGTCGCGCGCTCGAGATTCTTGAGGTCGTACGCAAACTCCTCCGCCGCGGAACCAGTGAAACTGCTCGTGAGGACAAAAAGTGGCGTGTCCGGCATGCGCTTCCCAGGGACATACGCCTGACTCCAGGACTGCTCCGTTTCGTTCGTCGCACGCTTGTACCAGCTCACAAGGTGCGCCGGCTCGGCAAGAAAATAGCCGGTCAGAAGCTGTATCATTGACGCGTGTCCGCCCCCGTTCTCGCGAAGATCGATGATTAGGGCATCCGCGTTCGCAAGGAAATTCATGGCCCCCACGGCAGTCCCGCCGGCCACCGCAGCATCTGCGAATTGTGTGAGCTCCAGATAACCCACGTTGCCGGGAAGGATCTGGACCTTCTTAAAGCCGTAGTTGTTTCTTCGCGGGCCTTCCGCCCGGTCAGGATTTGGCTCGGCCGAAGCACCGTCGGCTCCACTAGCCTCCGGGGGAAGCGCCCCCACAATCAGATGTTTATCGAGGTAAACGCTCAACATGTCCCGCTGAAGCCTGGCGCTGAAGCTCGCGGGGTCGCTCAGTTCCGCATACGCTCCCGCCGTGTGCCTCGCGCGAAGAAGTGAATCCATGCGCGCGGCGACTTCACGACCGAGAGGTCGAGCCGCATGGTGACGGTTTCGCGTCCATACGCCGGACCAGACAACGGGTTTCCATTTATCGTTCGAAAGCCCAGCCGGCGGGCGACCCTGAGCCTGGGACTCGTGCGGAGGTACAGCTCGCTCGCTCGCGCGGCACGCGCACGTGCGATTGCCGCGGTGCAGAGAGCAGTTCCTATGCCCTGCCTCCGAAACGACGGGGTGACTGCCATTTTGCAGAGTTCGAAAGCCCCGCACCTGTCGCGGAGAATCGCACAGGTTCCCACGACCTTATTATTTCGAGAAAGCACCCCCGGCGAGCTCAGACGCTCGGACTATGCCGGTGTCACATACCCTCCCCTCGCTTAAGAGCCACTGGCGCCCGCGTGTGGTCAGGCGCTTGGTCTTTCCGGCTGGAAACGTCCGGCCCCTTAGGTTATGATTGTCCTTCACCCGAGCACCCACGGCCAACGAGTCCTGGAGGAGTCACGATGACGGAATTCGTCGTGACGGAAGTGAAGCTGCCGATGCCTCCGAACAAGATAAACTCGATCGTTGAGCGCTTCGTTCTCATTCGCAACGTGGACAAGAGGGAATTCGATTCCCACTAGGGGGCTCACATGGCTGAACAGAGTCACAACAAGGAAACGATCCTCGCTCGCTACGCGAGCGTATCTCCACGGATCGGCACTTTCCACTGCACGATTTCTCCCGTGCGGCCACACGCGCCACTGGACGATACCCCCCTGCATGACCTTCGCGACGAGTACGACACCCGAGAACTCGTTCTCTTCCGCCTTCGCGGTGAGACGCGCCTGAAGATCCGCCAGGTCGACCGACGCATCTGAGGGGACGGCAATCAGGGTGCAAAGCGCAAACAGACAGTAAGAGAGAAGCAAAGTGACACGCATTTCTCGTTCCTCCATGCGTTGAGGGTTTCTCTTGCGCTTCCTCCCTGAGTTGAGATTTGTTCTTCCACGGGTCTTATCCCACTCGAGTCGACCGGTTCCAGTCTCTGCTTCGTGATGGGAGTTCTGTGAGGGGGGGATTATCTGACGAGGATGACGCACACGTCCATGACGTTCGTACCCGTCGGCCCCGTCTTCAGGTGGCCGCCGGCCCTCGCGAAGAAGTCATACGAACGGCTTCGCTCCAAGTAGTGCCTCGGGACAAGCCCCAGCTGACGCACGCTGGCGAGAGTCCGTTCATTCGCGATGGCTCCGGCCGCATCGGTGGGCCCGTCTTCTCCATCCGTGCCGCCGGACAGCATGAGTATTCCGTCCATCCCGCGTTCCTGCAGGTGATTGACCGCCGCCAGTATGAGCTCCTGATTCCGCCCACCCTTCCCTCCAGGAGCGACTCTGGACACGGTAGTTTCTCCCCCGGCAAGCAGGCAGACGGGCGGGCGAAGCGGTCGACCGTCGCGCTTTATGCTCAGCGCAAGCGAAGCAAGGACCACCCCCACTTCCTTCGCTTCCCCCTCCAGGTAGCTGCCGAGGTTGAGAACCCCGTAGCCGAGCTCGCGGGCTTTCGCTTCCGCGGCACGAATGGCGATCGCATTGCTTCCTATCACAAGATTGCGAACGATCGGAGAGGTGTGCTTCGGAGTGTCCTCCACGCGGCCGAGGACTCCCTTTCTGATGTGGTTCATCACTTCGGGCGGCACCCGGTCGCTTACTCCGAGGTCGCTGAAGACTCTCAACGCGTCTGCGAAAGTCGTTTCATCGGCAACGGTAGGACCTGACGCAATGGTGTCGAGGCGGTCTCCCACGACGTCGCTTATGATGAGACAGAGAAGTGTCCCTGCCAAGCATGCCTCCGCGAGGCGTCCTCCTTTGACCTGAGAGAGATGTTTTCGCACCGCATTGAGCTGCCCTATCGTGGCGCCCGCCTTGCTCAAGAGACCGGTGACCTGCCTCTTGGCGCCCAGAGGCACCTCGGGCACCGGCGCAGGCATCATCGCTGATCCGCCCCCGCTCAAGAGACAAATGGCGAGATCGGACGGACCGAGGGATCTCACTATGTTCAACATCGCCTTCGTTCCCCGAACCCCGCGCGGCGTGGGCAGGGGTGACGCGGCCTGACGGCTGCCGTGGAGGACGACCCGCGAGAGCCTGCCGGCATCCTCGTCCAGGACGTTCACCCAGCCTTGAAGCTTCTTCGCTACCATAAGTCTCTTGCCCAGAACGGACTCGATTGCCTCCGCCATCGGCCGCCCCGCCTTCCCCGCTCCGATGACCGCAACGCGGTCGATCTTCCTCAAATCGAAAGTGTGAGGCCCGGCAACAAGACGATCGCCCTCGACTGCGACGGTTCTTCCCACAAGCGCACCGGGCGACACAGCACGCACGGCGGCGTACCAGATGATTGTTGCGTCTCTGCGGCTCAATTGCCCCTCCTCAAGCTCGACCGCGAGTCTATCAGGATGCGGCTGCTCTGTCCACATCGGCCCGGACTTAGCGGAGCCCGACAGGGGGCCCACCAGGGAGCGTTATCCCAGGAGGATTCTTCTTTTGTGCACGCCGGAGCGAGTAGGAAAACGTGTCGACATCTGCTACAATCCCCGCGAAAAAGCCGCACTCGGGGCGAAGATGACCTCGGAGGCAAGGATGACCCTTGACGTGTTCGAACGACTTGCCAAACACCTCGACAATCTGCCGGGCGGCTTCCCGCGTACGGAGAGCGGCGCGGAGATCCGAATCCTGCAGAGACTATTCACTCGCGACGACGCCGAGCTCGCGCTGCGTCTGACTATCATACCCGAGGGACCGCGGGTGATTGCTCGCCGGGCCGGGATCCCCGTCGACGATGCCGTCCGAAGGCTGGACGGCATGGAGCAGAAGGGACTCATCCTGAGCATCCGCCGCCGCGGGAAGCCGCCTCAGTACTCGGCACAACAGTTCGTCGTCGGCTTCTGGGAATCGCAGGTGAACAGATTGAGTCCCGAGCTTGTCAAGGATTTCGAAGAGTACTTGCCGCATGTCGTGAATCCCGGCGTGTGGCAGAGAGCACCGCAGCTTCGCACGGTCCCCGTGGGACAAAGTCTGAGCGCCCAGAGCAAGGTCATGCCTTACGAACGAGCCGAGGAGCTGGTGCGAGCCCACACGAAGTTCGCAGTATCGAACTGCATCTGCCGCCAGGAGCTTCGCCTCCTTGGGAAGGGCTGCAATAAGCCGGAAGAGAGCTGCATGAGCTTCGGAATGGCGTCCGAATACGTCGTGCGGACAGGTCGAGGCCGAGCAATCACTCAGGAAGAGGCCCTGGCCGTCCTGCGGCGTGCGGAGGAGGTCGGACTGGTGCTGCAGCCCGGGAACGCAAAGGACGCCCTCTTTATCTGCACGTGCTGCGGCTGCTGCTGC
>JAZDPI010000206.1:0-3426 GCA_043797775.1 Candidatus Eiseniibacteriota bacterium | reverse complement strand
CGGAGCGCTCTGGAGACGAATCGTCCGTAGAGCACGTACCCGGCGCTCAATACTAGAATCGAGATGAGTACTACGACCAGGATCACGGCACACGAACCCCTGTGCGAACTCGGGACGCGGCCTCAGCTGCCTCTCTGCCTCTTCTCCACCCTTGCCCATGCGTCGCGCAGGGTGGCGGTACGGTTGAACACGAGGTGCCCCGCCCTCGAGTCCGTGTCCACACAGAAATAGCCTTGTCTCTCGAACTGACACCGGAAGCCTGGCGCTGCTCCTACGAGGCTCGGCTCCAGCTTACATCCCTTGAGGACGACCAGTGAGCCGGGGTTGATGTTGGACGTCCAGTCCAGCCCCTTTTCTGCTTCGTCCGGGTCCTCCTTTGTGAACAAGAAGTCGTAGAGCCTGACTTCCGCGTCGATGGCGCTTTCAGCAGACACCCAGTGCAGTGTTGCCTTGACCCTCCGGCCGCCGGTCGGCGAAGCCGAATCGGTGAGCGAATCGGCGTCGTACGCACAACGTAGCTCAGTCACCGCACCTGTTCGCTCGTCTTTGACGACGCCGACGCACTTGATGATGTAGCCGTATCTCAACCTGACCTCGCGGCCCGGGGCCAGCCGGTAGAACTTGGGAGGCGGCTCCTCTCTGAAATCATCCTGCTCAATGTGCAACACCCGGGAGAAGGGGACCCTCCTGACCCCCATGGAGGCGTCTTCAGGGTTGTTCACTGCGTCCAGTTCTTCCACGGTCCCCTCCGGATAGTTCTCGAGCACGATTCGCAGCGGGCGAAGGACGGCCATGGCGCGCGGGACGCGCTTGTTCAGGTCTTCGCGGAGACAGTGTTCGAGTAGCGCGATGTCAACAACGCTGTTTCGCTTGGCGACTCCTATGCGCTCGCAGAAAACACGGATCGCTTCCGGAGTGTAGCCCCGCCTTCTGAGGCCTGAGATCGTCGGCATCCGTGGGTCGTCCCATTCTTTCACGACTCCATCCTGCACCAACTGAAGCAGCCTGCGCTTGCTGAGGAGGGTGTAACTGAGATTCAGACGCGCGAATTCTATCTGTCGCGGGCGATGAATGCCCAGGTTGTCCAGGTACCACTCGTACAGCGGCCTGTGATCTTCGAATTCGAGCGTGCATATCGAATGCGTGATGCCTTCTATGGAATCAGATTGGCCGTGGGCAAAGTCGTAGGTGGGATACACGCACCACTTGTCCTCCGTTCGGTGATGCGTCGCCTTCAAGATTCTGTACATCACGGGATCGCGCATGTTCAGGTTGGGAGAAGCCATGTCGATCTTGGCGCGAAGCACCCGGGAGCCTTCTTCGAACTCCCCGCGCCGCATGCGCTCGAACAAATCCAGGTTCTCTTCCACTGACCTGTTGCGATGCGGGCTCTCCCTGCCCGGTCCGGTCAACGTCCCGCGCGTCTCGCGGATTTCGCCCGCGCTCAGGTCGCAGACGTACGCCTTGCCGGCCCTGATGAGCTGAACCGCAAATCCGAAAAGGCGATCGAAGTAATCAGACGCATAGAAAAGCCGGTCCTGCCAGTCGAATCCCAGCCACTTCACGTCCTCCATCATCGATCGGACGTACTCCACTTCTTCCTTCATAGGGTTCGTATCGTCGAATCTGAGATTGCAGAGGCCGCCGTATTCGAGGGCAAGGCCGAAGTTCAGACATATGGACTTGGCGTGGCCTATGTGCAGATAGGCGTTGGGTTCCGGTGGAAAGCGAGTGTGCACCCGAGCCGCGTTTGTTCCCATCCTGACGTCGGCGTCGATGATCTCTCTGACGAAATTGGTGGAAGAAGAGGAACGTTCGTCAACCATCAACAGTGCCTCCTGTTCACGACGTCCGCGCCGGTGGGGACCGTCCCGGGCGGAAAGGCGGTGCCGTCGTCATTCAACTTATCACACTGTTCGCTCCAACGATAGGAATTTCTGGCCGAACACGGCCGGCGCAACGTGCACGGGAGAAAACTGGGGGCGTGACGAAGGACAACCTTCTCCTGCCCGGCGGGACCGAGGCTACACTCTAGCGGCAAGCTCCTTCAGTTCGGCTTTTTTCGGCCGCACGTAGATCAGCGCCGCGGCTGAAACCGCCAGGCATCCCCATATCGTGACTGCGCGTCTGTAGCCCGCTTCCAGTATGTTGACACTCCCGTCGCTGGACATGAGAGGCTCCTCCGAGTACCGGATGAAACGCCGTACGATCGACCTGGTTTCGGAGCGCCGGCTGGCTTCCCGGAACCCCGCAGCCTTGAAGGCACTGCTCAGCCCGTGGTACGCGAAGAGGTCCGGCATTCTGCCCTGCCTGGGCTCCACCGGGTAACCCTCCACGATTTTGCCGCCCCGGTCTGCAACGTGACGAACTGCCGCCTTGAGCAACCGTGTACTCACACCTTTGCACCGGTACGACCTGTCCACGAAAAGACAGACAACCGACCACACATCCCTGTCGTCCACCGGCGACAAGATTCTTGACTTGGCCAGCCTGGGAAACTCCTCTCGAGGCGCCACCGCGCACCACCCCACGGCCCTGCCGCCTGAGTAGGCCAGAAGACCCGGAACATGCCCTGCACGCACGAGAGCCTTCATGGCCCGGCGATTGCCGTCGCCCTTCTTGGCATCGAAGTCGCGCTTCTCCAGCCTCCACCACATACACCAGCACCCACCTGCCGCCCCACGCGTCCCAAAAAGCTCTTCGAAATCCACCCATTTCTCTCGAGTGAGAGGAGAGAACTCAAGACGCATCCCTTTCCTCACCTGCATATGCGCCCCCAAGCCGCCGTGGAGAGCGACGTGCATCTGCCCGGTCACAACCATCCCTGGAGTCGCATTGTTCAGCGAGGCCGAGTGAGCTCAGACGTCGTCGGGAAGATGAATCGCAAATTCGCAGACGTCGTCTCCCTTCAGCAGCGACTTCACGATCTCGATTCTCTTGAGGGGTTTCCCGATTGCACCTTCCCACTGGCGCCGGTACCAGCCCGAACCGCAGTAGCAGAACGAGTGGGGCATCCCCCCGTCCAGGAACCTCCGGATGATGGGGCAGAAACAGTAAGCACGCCCGCGCTCCAGGTCGTCCTTGGCCTTCTCGTACGCCACCGGATCGCGAGGCTTCTTCGAACAACGGAGCACCGCACCCGTTCTCACGGGCTTCTCGCCCCCACCGGAACTCTGGCCCATGAAATCTATGACTGCATCGACCGCCCGAAGTCCGTCTTTCGTGTTGGCACGCGCGTGCTCAAACACTGCCTTGAACTTCATGACCTGGCTGTCCGGAAAGACGTGGGCGCAGCCCGACACAGCATCGTACTTCTGAAACTCGCTGGCCCGCCCTTCCAGTTTCTGCACGGCCTGCTTGACCCAGCGGAATCTCTCCGCGACGCTTGCTTCGAGCGTCAGGGCCTCGCTGCCCTCCATGAACTCC
>JAZDPI010000171.1:0-4328 GCA_043797775.1 Candidatus Eiseniibacteriota bacterium | reverse complement strand
CATATCGTCTATGTACCAACCTTTTCTTCCGATGGCGCCGTCTGAACCGAATCTGAATCGTATTTTTGCCCGTCCGGTGTAGCCTGAGAGATCAAATTCGACGTACTTCCAGACGCTGGAGGAGCCCGAGAAACAAGCGGTTCCCACCGGGAAGGGGCTATCGGGGCTACTGAGAGTAACGTAGGGGTAGCCGCTCGCGGGGGTTATTCGCTGCCACGGACCGCCTTCGACTGATATGTCCACCACGCCACCGTCCCAGGCACCGAAGGTTCCAACTTTGTACTCTGCGTCCATCATGTGCCAGAAGGTTAGCCTCGTCCCGGGCCCGCAGTAGAAACTGGCCGTGTAGAGAGAGGCGTCAAGCAGATTCAAATACACACCGGTAATGCTCGTGCTGCCGCATTTCCACGAGCTGTAATCGCCGGTCGTGTGATTCTTGTTCGTGCTGAGGTGCCATTGGTCATTGTATTTGGCCGTGACGGGACCGTGTGTCCAATCGTAGAAACCGACGGTGTCGCTCACTCCTACGAAGAACCTCCTGGAGACGGAATACCCCCGACTATCTCGGATGAGCGCGTCAAACACGATACCGTGCGGGATCGGACAGGCAGGGTCGATGCTGAAGACGAACGGCGCGGGTACCGTGCTCACGTCCTCGCCGATCGTCCCGTAGAACGCTGTGTCGCCGAGGAGAGTGACGTAGGGGTCAGATTCGGATATTCTCACTCCCGCGTCCGGCGCGGCGATTCCGTGGTTGCGGAGCTCCACGAACAGATTGACCGTCTCGCCGGGGTCGACGATGAAGTTGGAGTTCGAGCCCGCCGAAATCTCATCGACCGACCTGTTGGTCAGCTCTATAAGAGGCACCGTCTCCACCACGAAGTCCGCGACAACAGAGTCTGCGCGAAGCGATATGTTGCTGATGCTCACCTGCGTGTCTGTCCCCAGGTAGTTGCGGCTGCTCGGCGTGGACAGCGAATCGAACACCATGTTCGGGTTGTAAACGCCGCCCGCTCCGGGGAACGGATCGCCGGGATCTCCGGAATTGTAATTGTACTCCAGGTCACACTCGCCGTCGGCTTGCTTGACGGCCACAATGGAATGATACGTGCAGATTCCACAGCACTGGTACTGGTTGCTCAGCGCGGTCTCGTCCACGTGGTAGACCACGAGCCCCGGCCCCTTGATGTACGAGTCGAAAAGCACGGGTTGTCTGTTCTCCGCAATGAAGTACTCGTTCGAGTAGACGCCGTTGGTCCAGATGATGTACGAAACGGGAGAGGTTGCCGCAGGCGGAACGGCGAGACTGTCAGTGTTCGAGGTCAGAACTGTAGGCGTGACGAACCCCAGCTTGGACTTCGACCAGGCGTCCAGATGCACCGGAGTCAATCCGCTGTTGCCCCAGGAGCCGCCGGCCATGAGAGACCAGAATCCCACCCCGCGAGAATCGTATTCATAGTCGTAGAGGTCGGGCAGACCCAGGACGTGGCCGTATTCGTGGCAGAAGACGCCGATTTTGCCGTTTTCGGGTTCCATGGAGTAAACGCGCGCCAGAACACCGTCGACAGAAATCGCAGTCTTGGTGTTCCACTGATGTGAGTGGATGTCGTTCACATTACCGGTCTCTTCGTAACCGGGCCCCGCGTGCACGACGAAGAGCGCGTCCACGTATCCGTCATCGTCGCCTGAGTGGGGCAGTCCGTCAGGCCCGTCGTTGTCGAATTGCGAGAAATCCACGTAAGGGTCTGCTGCAAGGATTGCGTCTTCGGTCAGCTTCTGTGCGTTCTGGGGGTACGCACCGAGGCCGCGCTGCCCGTTCACGTAGTAGGCGTAGGTCTGCGGCATCCGGAACCAGCGAGTCGCCGAGCCGGAGAGCGCGAACTCCCCGTACGAGTTCTCGAGATAGAAGTCCCTCATGCTCCCGGTCGGATATGTGCCGTCGCTGAAAAGCAAGCTTGCATAGTGCGAGGAAGGATGCTGAACCGTGTCGGCGACTTTATCGGAGAAATCGGCCAGAATGACTATCGCATTCCTCTGGACCGTCCAGTTGACGGGCAGGCCCTCGAGCGGACGCTGCTGGACGACGGCCTTCAACCCGGGTGCTTTGTTCACGCCTCGGGTGTACGCTTCCTCCATGAAGCGTGCCTCCGCCTCAAGCCTGTCTTCCGCTCTGAGCTTCTCAACGACATCGGGGTGAAGCGGCATCGCCGCGGGAGTGGAGGCAAACAGACCGAGAATCAGCGGGCAGAGGAGACAACAAAGCAAAGCTGCGTGCTCACACCGGCTCACAATTTCCTCCGCAAACCGCGAGGACGATCATGGGGGCTTCCAAAGCCGGGACTTAGCAAACACAAAGAGAGACAGTACCTACCACTCGATCTCCGCTGAAACACGGCCGGAACTGCCTAGCATCCGGCATTATATACGAATCCCGCGGGATTGTCAACACCGGAAATCGAGGGCACCTCGTCAGACTCCGGCCGGGTCACTTCGCCTGAGCATGCCGAGAAGCGCCCGCAGGCTCCGGAAGCCGGACAGCCTCAGGAGAAGAAGATAGAGCCCCAGAAGCCCGGCCTTGAATGCGATCCCGGGATACCCGTCCAGGGGAACGAGCATGTGCACGACGAAGATCAACACTGCCCCGCAGAGCGCCCAGAGACCCCTGGTCTTCTCGAGGGGTAGAGGGTAGAGGCGGTTCGAGACGACGTAGGTGAGCGCCACGAAAACGAGGAAGCCCGCCACCGTGGAATAGGCGGCCCCCATCATGCCGAATCTGGGAATCAGGAGGAGATTCAGTGCGATGTTGGTCCCCGCCCCCGCCGCAAGCACAAGGGGCTTGAAGACCGTCTTTCGGGTTATGTAGATCCCTGCGTCCAGTATTATCGAGACCACCCAGAAGGCGTAGCCGAGGAGAACGAGAGGAATCACCCGGTAAGACTCCGCAAACGCAGGCGAGGCCACGACCCGAACGGCTTCCTCTGCAAAGAGGGCGAGTGCCAGCGAGACCACGCAGTACGCAGCTATCAGGTAGGAAAGAATCCTCGCAAAGAGCCGCGGCCCTTCGGAAGTCTCCCCCTTCTCCATCATGAACGGTCCCCAGGCAGCCTGAAACGGTGCCAGCAGAAGCATGATCGGCACGAGCGCGATTCGATAGCCCAGTGCGTAGAGGCCGGCCTCATCCTGGCCGACCATCGCTATAAGGAGGAATCTGTCGGCACTGTTGAGAACGAAGAGAAGAAGCCCCCCGGGCACGAACGGAAGCCCGAAGCTCAACATCCTCTTGAGAGCGGGCCAGGAGATCGAGTACCCGATCCGGGAAAGCAGGACAAGGGCCGAGGGAATGAAGAAAATCACGTTTGCCGCGAGCGTGGCCACCAGAACCGACTTCACGTCCCTGGCCCAGTAGAACAGGAGGGCAATGATCAGTCCCAGTGTCAGCGCGTACTTGCTCACGCTCAGAACAGAGAACGCTCGGGGACGACCGGTCGTCTTGAGATAGGTCCTGACAAGGCCGAACCCCTGTTCGAATACCAGGATGCTGAAGGTCAGCCTGAAAAGGGGCGCGTAGTCCCTGGTGCCCAGAAGAAGCTCCGAGATGTTTCCGGCAAACGCAGAAAGAATGAGGACGATCCACAGGGAATTGACGACGGCGAAGATCATTCCGCTGGAAAAGACCTTCGCCCCGCCCTCGCCATTCTCTCTGCCGAAGTAGCTTCTCATCGCGGCCATTCCTATCCCCACGGCCGCGAAGATGCCCAGCACTTCGAGCGTGCGATTGAAGACCTCGAGCACTCCGTACTGACTGGGACTGAGAATCCTCGTGTAGATTGGCACGAGCAGGAAGGCAAGTGCGTAGTTGGCCATTTCACCGATGCCGTAGATCACGGTGAACTGGGCGAGTCGTCTGAGCGGAGAAGATGAGAATAGGCTCGTGCTTTCCATGTGCGTCCTGTTTTCCAACTCTCTCAATATCACTTCGAGAAGAACGAATCCAGCGATTTCGGGTTCGGGCAGGCGAAGCGGTCTCCGCCGGCGTGGCGCCCCTGGCGACGGCGGCGATGGAGCGCGTCGTATACAGACCGGACCGCCGGCGTCGTCGAGGGCGGTGGGCCGCACGGCCCGCGCCAGGTTGCAAAACCGGCGTTTCTTCTTGCAGAAAGCAAGAAGCCCGCGTCCCGCACAGAGGGCGACAATGTGAACCGTTTCAGTGCGCTGTGGCTTCATGGGTTACGGGGTTTTGTGTCGGGAGCGCGTGGCATGGTTCGTGCTCTTGAGTAAGAGCGGTCGAAGGCTCTTTCAGGTTCTGGTTTCCTTGAAAAGAGCAAACC
>JAZDPI010000155.1:0-2011 GCA_043797775.1 Candidatus Eiseniibacteriota bacterium | reverse complement strand
GCGGACCAGGTCCGACACCGTGTCGCCCGAGAGGCGCTCGAAGACCCCCTGGGGAACGTAGACGTACTCCCACTTGGCGGCCGCACTGGATGCGGACTCGCACCAGGCTACGGCTGCGCGCGCCTTCTTGGGAACGTCGCGGTCTTCTCTTCCCTTCGTTTCTATGAGGTAGAACTGGTTCTTCTTGGTCCGGACGAAGAAGTCCGGCGTATAGAATGCAAGCCGGCCGCCGGCCGCAAGGTAGTCGATGCGAAGACACTGGGGCCCGGCGTTCTTGGCCAGGGAGATGACGTCCGAAGCGCGGTCAGCAAACTTGGTCATCGCGACTTCGAGTTCGCGGTTACAGGGGACGAGGTTGAAAAGCGTCCGCTCTGCTTCCAGGACAGGGTGGCGCTCACTGTTTGTGACCTGAAATGGTTTCCAGTTGGCCAGCGACACGGGCAGGGCCGCCGGCGTGCGGGTCTCCGTGGTCGTGGTCCGGGCCCGAATCAGGGGCACGAAGACAGCGCGGATGTGTTCCCCCACGTCAGAGTGGCCAAGCCGCGCGATAAGCGCCTGGTCGAAGAGGGTGGTCTTTCGGTCAAAGAGGATGTCCTCCAGGAAGGTCTGGATGAGGGGACCGAGCTGCGTGTGCGTGCCGCGGAGTTTACAGATGGTCTCAAGTTGCTTGACGTAGTAGGAAACGGCGCCCACGCCCGATTCGAGAAGGGGGAGGTGAATCTTTAGCTTCTCGACAAGCTCCCCCGTGAAGAGGTGCCGGCCCTCGTAGTCGAGTTCGGTTTTGGCTGTGGCATCGCCAAGCGGAAGGGGTGGGTACTTGGAGAACTCCTTTCGGACATCGGCAATGGTGAGACCTTCGAGCGTGGTCTGGAGCCGGTAGCCGGGGCTCAGCCGGGGAAGAAGGATGTCGAGGGCGCGAAGGTCTTTCCTGGCCTCGTCGGGGTAGATAGAGATGGTTGTGGTCGGGACGTGGTCCACGTCCACCATTTCGATGGGGAGACCCTCCTGGGCAAGCTCCTGCTGATAGAGCCCGGCAAAGGCCGGGTGCTCGATAACCGTCAGAAGTTCGCTTGCCTGTCCAGGGGGAGTCATGCGGCGGAGGCCTCGTCCGAGGGTCTGCTCGGGGAGAATCTCGGCCTTCGAGCTGTAGGGCCGGAGCGGCACAACGGTCGTGACGTTTCGAACGTCCCAGCCTTCCCGAAGCATCAGGACCGAGACGATGCACGAGTAGGGGCTCTCATTTGAGTCGAGGTCGCGGCTTAGCTTGCGAAGGGTCTTTAGGTCCTCGTCGCTGATTTCCTTCTCGTTTTCGACAAAGACGTACTGCGCCGCGGGGCCCCTTCCGACCTTCTTGAGCTTGCCCTTAAGGTTCGTGTGGAGGTTGATGGTCTTTCCGTTTAGCTCCTTGAAGGCCTCGTCGGTGTTGAGGCGGTTGACAATCTGGTCGGCCTCGGTGGTGTCGGCGCACATGATGAAAAGGAGCGCCTTCTTCCCGCTCTTCTTCCATTCCTCCTGGCTAAGCTTCCATCTCTCATAACCCAGCCGGAGATGCCTTTCGTACTTGAAGGCGGCATTGTCGTCGGGCTGCTCTTCGAGCTTCTCGCCGGTCTGCCCGATGATGGGAGTCTTGACGATGCCCGAGTCCACGGCCTCTCCTAGGGGGCTGTCGCAGATGACGTGTTTGAAGACCTGGCCGCGGTTGTCCTTGGGGGTGGCGCTGAAGTCGAGCTGGGCCACAAGGCCGCTTCCCCCGCGCTGGCAGACCGTCTTGTGGAGAAAATCGAGAGCCTCGTTCCAGGCGGAATCAGGGTCCCAGACGTGATGGGCCTCGTCGTTTAGAACGAGGAGCCGCGGGTGCTTGGTGATTCGTTCCCGAAGGGCCTCTCCCGTATCGAGGGCGGAGCCCTTGGAGACGGCCGGGCCCATCCAGGGGTAGGCCTCGGCGTTCTTTTTTCCGCTGCGCTTTTCCGGGTCGTAGAGGCGGTGGATGTTGGTGAGGTAGAGGACACCC
>JAZDPI010000148.1:0-6051 GCA_043797775.1 Candidatus Eiseniibacteriota bacterium | reverse complement strand
AGAACGGCTTGGGTATGAAATCGGCAGCGCCGAGTTTCATGGCGGCCGTAGCGTTCTCCGGGCTCGCGTAGCCGGTTATCATGATCACGCGGGTGTTCTTTCTGTGTTTCTTCTTCAGCTCTTCCAGGAACTCAAGGCCGTCGACCACCGGCATCTTGATGTCGAGCAGGATGACGGCGTAGTCGTTCTCGGTGGCAAGCTTAAGACCCGCCGACGGGTCAGTGCTTGTCTCAACCTTGAATCCGCGATCTCCGAGGATGCGTGCGCAGCTATCGCACACGACTTTCTCGTCGTCAACGACGAGCAAATTCTTTGTGGTCTCGGTCTTCATGGCAGCCTCCTTCCAATGGCTTTCTGGACTTGTTTCCTTTTTGGGCACGTGACTCATCTTGGTTTCCTACTTTCCTTGCTCTTTCGTCTGAGGTGTCATGACATTCTCTTTGAATCCTCTTTCAATGGCCACCCACTCATAGGGCAACTTGCGTGCCAAGTGCCGCAGATGACGCCTGCCAGTCCCATAACCCACTTTTCTGCAATCGATTGCAAGAAGGAGAGCTTCGAAGGGTTCTTTTCGACCGACGATGTGATGCATTCGTCCTTGAAGCCTGAGATTCGGGGTTAATCAATTGACCGATAATGGGTTGGTAGAAATCGGGTGTCGCGTCGCCAGTGTAAGATCAGAACTAACACTGTCAGGCGAGGGCTGTCGCTGCAAGCATCCGCGTGGCCACCAAGAACAACGCGGCAGGGACTACGAGCCCGTGTCCTTTGTTCTGCTGGGTTGCGCCGCTACCCGGACGGGGAATCGTCCACTCAGGTCTGTCCGGACACACTGGGTATCCAGCTTGTGCCTTTTCGAGGCGTTGCCGATGCGTTCGATCGAATTGCCGTTGACTCGCTCCACGGGACAGGTTATGGTAATTTAAGGGAAGATAAGGGAGTGTATGGGAAAATGCGAACCGAGAGACATGACGACCCATTCGTGCTCAACCTGACAGAGGCGGCAAGATTCATTCGAGTCAGCGAGAAGACCCTCCGAGAACTCGCTCGGAACAAACGGATACCATGCCAGAAGGTAGGCCGGGAATGGCGCTTCCTCCGTCCCGGCTTGGAGCAATGGCTATCTGGACCCACGGGTGCGCCTTCGACGGCAGAATCTGCTGGATCGTATCGACAAACGGTACTTTTCCCGGACGAGGCAAGGGCCGATGAGGAGACAACACCATCAGGTTTCGGGGACACTGCGTTCACGAAAAACAGGCGTGAGCCATTGCATCGCTGGGTACCGTGGATCGCAGGTTTTTCAGCGGGTTTTGTCGAAGGCGCTCTAGGCACTCTCGTCTCCGGTGAACCGCAGAACGTCACAGTTCTCGATCCCTTCGCCGGCGTCGGTACGACCCTTGTGGAGGGTCTGAAATGTGGTTACAACGTAGTGGGATTTGAGATCAATCCGTACGCGGCCCTTGCATGTGAAGTAAAACTCTCGTGCTGTCGTTTCAATCAGGAGCAGCTTGCAGGCACGATCGACAGAATGGAGAAGCTGCGACGCAGCTCCTGGTCGAGAACCGCACGCCCGACGTCAAAGCCGCCCAGTGGCTTTAGAAGCAAGGTGGCGTTCTTCAGTCCCGCAGTAGAGCGTCAAGTGCTCCTGCTTCAGGATTTCATCGCCGAGCAACGCGGCGTGTTGAACAGGAAGATCCTTAATCTGGCTTTTGGGTCTGTAATGGTGGGATTCTCCAACTACTCATATGAGCCGAGCCTGAGTACCCGCTCCGCGGCGGGCAAGGACGAGATTGAGAATGCAGACGTACTGAAGGTCTTCTGCGACAAGTTGTGGGAGATCTGGACCGACATCGGGTTTCTACAGCGACACATGAAACGCTTTGAGCGTGAGCCCACAGCCGCTATCCACCGCTGTTCGTACTTGACGAGTTCTGATCTGCTGCCAGAACTCAGTATTGATGTGCTAATCACATCGCCTCCATATCTGAACAATTACCACTACGTACGGAACACGCGACCACAGCTTCATTGGCTTGGCCTTGTGAATGGGAGCGGAGATCTGAAGAGGCTGGAAGAGGAGAACTTCGGCCAGTTCTGGCAAACGGTCCGGAGTCGCCCTGCGATTGGGTTAGACTTCAAGCTTCCTAGACTTTCAGACGTGCTGCAGGGTATCCGGGAGCGTAACCGCGAGAAGGGTTCGTACGGAGGAGGTGGATGGGCAAACTACGCCGCGGCCTACTTCAACGACTGCAACCGATTCTTCAGCGTTACCCATCCATTGATGAAGCGTGGCGGGCATGTCGTGATAGTCGTTGGCAACAACATCGTGCAGGGCATCAACGTAGAGACCGATCAATTCCTGGCTCAAATCGGTGAGCTCCATGGTTTCAGACTTGAGGCGATGCATCAAGTACGAAGGAAACGGACTGGGTCGAGCATTGTCAACTCGTCGGTGAGGGTAGGTGCTGTCAAGACACGAACAGAGCTGCACGAGACGGCCATCGTGCTACGAGCTCCCTGCTAGCCTGCAGCTAACGAAAAGAAGCGGGCCTCTGCTTGAGGAAATCCGTGATTCGCTGCAACACTTGGTCGGAAGACTCGTCGGATCTCAGGCGGGATGCCCACGGTCGACCAGGATGAAGGATGTCCCAGCAGGGCCTTTTCATCGCGCGTCTTCCTGCCCCCGGATCGTGGTTGCCGAACCCTTCCACCACCACATTCCAGATAGGTTTGTAGTGCTCCACCAGGAAGCGCTCTGCCAGCGTGATCCAAACAGGAACAACGACGAGAAAGCGACATGTGAAATCCTCCGGCTCTAGATTCTTAGCTTGCTGCACAGTGTTGGAGTGTTGGGACAGTCGTTGGAATAACTCCCGCCCTCCGGGGGCTTCCCGGCTTCCTTTGCGGGCCCCTATGGGTACGGCCTTTCCGACATAGATTGGCGGAGCAGACTTTCCTCTCGCGATGGGCGAATAGGCTGCGAAATCTCCGCGGTAGTAGATTGCATAGGCTCCCGCGCCCTCGAACGGTTCAGACGGTGGGAGCGTCACCTCCGGCCCTGCGAGCAATGCCCGAACGACACTTCTTGCTAGATTCCCATAGTCCAGCGGATCATATGGCTGCATCACCTTCTCCTGTCACAAGCAGAACATACACTAGTTGATTTACGTGTCGACGTCAATCGCTCTCTATTGTGAGGCGAATGGGCTCAGCGAATGTTCATTCGGCAAACGTCCGAGGTCATAGTGCGGAGCGCAGGGGGCATCTCCACTGAAGGCGGCTAGCCGGGTGGCTCTTTCGGGGTGAGATCGTCCGACGTCAGCCCGTACTTCTTCATTAGGGCGTGAAGGTGGGTTCGCGGCATGCCTATGGTCTCGGCAGCCCTGCTCACGTTTCCGCCCGAGCGTTCCAGAGCCTCCATTATGAACTTGCACTCCAGCTCCTCGACGGCAGCCTCAAAAACGCGCCTCTTCAGGGCCTTGAACTCCTCCCACGTCGCCGGCAGAGACGCGGGGGTGAACGCGGCAGGAGTCTTGTGTATCTCGGCCGGGAGATGGAAGGGTTCGATTCCCTCGCTATCGCACATAATTGCTATGCGCTCGACCACGTTCTTGAGCTCGCGCACGTTTCCCGGCCAGGAGTAGATCTCCATGAGGCCCATCGCTTCCGGAGTGAAAAACTTGGCCTTGAACTCGTAGTTTTTGCGGTAGCGTTCCAGAAAAGTCATCGCGAGACGAGGGATGTCCCCCGCTCTCTCCCTCAAGGGCGGCACGTGTATGGGCACGACGTTGAGGCGATAGAAGAGGTCCTCTCTGAAGGTCTCATCCCTCACCATTTGAAGGAGATCCTTGTTCGTTGCGGCTATCAGCCGGATGTCCACGTCTCGATCGACGGTGTCTCCAACCTTCTTGACCTGCTTTGCCTCCAGCACCCTCAGGAGCTTGCCCTGCGTTTCGAGGCTTATGTTGCCCACTTCGTCCAGGAAGAGCGTTCCTTTGTCGGCCACTTCAAACAGCCCCTGCTTCGTCGCGATGGCGCCGGAGAAGGAACCCTTCACGTGGCCGAAGAGCTCGCTTTCGATGAGCGAAGGTGCGAGAGAGCTACAGTCAAAGGCGAGGAAAGGTTTGTTCTTACGAAGACTCAAAACGTGAATCGCCTTCGCGACCATCTCCTTCCCGGTCCCGCTTTCACCCGTGATGAGCACCGTGCCTTCGGTAGGAGAGACGCGTTGGATCAGCTTGAACACCCGTTCCATCGCCGGGCTGTCACCGATTATCCCCTCGAAGCCCTGCTGGGACTCGAGCTTCTTTCGGAGCTCGATGTTCTCGCGTATGAGGGCGGAGCGCTCCAGGACCTTGCCGACCATGATCCTGAGCTCCTCTGGCGTGAACGGCTTGCCGATGTAGTCGGCGGCGCCGAGCTTCATCGCCTCTACCGCGGTCTGCACCGTCGAGTAGCCCGTGATTATGATCACCTCGCTTGCGACCCCCGACACCTTGAGTCTCTGGAGCACCTCAAGACCGCTCAACTCGGGCATCACAAGATCCAGGAGAATCACGTCGTATCCGCCCTCGAGCGCAGTCCTGAGGCCTTCTTCCGGGTTCTGACGCGTGTCAACGACGTAGCCTTCAGGAGCGAGAATCCTCGAGCAACTCAGGCAGACCACGGCCTCGTCGTCTATTACCAGGATGCGTTCACCGCCCGTTCTTTCCACCGCAGAGCTCTTCGAGGCTGTCGGCTTTGTGCGGAACTCGTCCATCGGTGCTACCTTCCCGTCTCTTCTTCGGGGCTCTCAATCGGCAAAGTGATTGTGAACGTGCTTCCTGCGCCAATCTTGCTCTTGACGTCTATGGAGCCACCGTGTCGCTGGATAATACCGTAGCTGACGCTGAGCCCGAGCCCCGTTCCCTTCGTTGCACCCTTGGTCGTGAAGAAGGGTTCGAATATGTCCTCGAGATGCTCCTCCCTTATGCCGCAGCCTGTGTCCGCAAATGAGATGACGACCCGATTGTCCTTGGCCGCCGTTGTAATCGTGAGCGTCCCACCCCGTTCCATCGCCTCACACGCGTTCAGGGACAGATTGAGAAAGACCTGCTGGAGCTGGTTCTTGTCACCCGAGGTGAGCGGCAGGTTGGCGGCGAAGTTCTCTACAACCACAACCTTGTGGAACTCCCTCTGGCTGCAAACGAGCGTCATCGTCTGCTTCATTATGTCGTTCATATCTAGCATCTGACGCTGGGGTGGGGATTCGCGGGCAAAATTGAGCAGGCCCTGCACGATTCCTCTCACTCGCGTAGTCTCGCGCACGATGATGTTGAGATCCTCTTTTGACTGCTGGTCCATGCCCGGCTTCTGGTGCAGCAGATGCGCAAACGTGAGGACGCCGGTCAGCGGATTGTTGATCTCGTGCGCGATGCCGGCAGCGAGCCTTCCTATTGAGGCGAGCTTCGCACTCTGGTTGAGCTGGCGGCTGGTCGCGATTTTGAGCTGCTTCTCCCTCTCTTCCACTGCATCGGCCACCTGGTCGATCACGTTGCACAGTTCCCCCATTTCACCGTGCGGTCTCATTCCCACCCTCGCAGAGAGGTCGCCGTTGATGACCTTGTGCGCCATTGTGACCACCTGGGAGATGGGCTGGAGAATGAGCTTCGTGAACAGGACGAGAAGCGACAGAATAACGACCGTGGTCACGGCCAGAAGGACGAGGAACACGTTGACAATAACCTGCTGTTGCCTGACGAAGGGGGCCTCGAGAAGCCCCACGTAGAGAATGCCGACGATCTTGTTGTCGACGTCCTTTATTGGTGCGTATGCAGTGATGTACCAATCGGTGACCACGAATGCCCTGTCGGACCAAACCTCACCTTTTTGAAACACCTTGTCGTAGACCGCCTCGCTGATGCGAGTGCCTATGGCCCTCTCCCCCTGGGCGTTTTTCACGTTCGTGGAGATGCGGAGGTCTCCCTGGAAGAGCGTTGCAGTCCCGATGTCCTTTTCGTGATAGGTCTGGCCCTGAAAGACCTCTTCCTTGATTGCGTCCACTATCCG
>JAZDPI010000097.1:0-3014 GCA_043797775.1 Candidatus Eiseniibacteriota bacterium | reverse complement strand
CGAGGACGGCTGCCCCGACTAGCGTCGGATGGCTGCCCCAGCTAGCGTCTCTCGTTCTTCTTGGCGTTGTTCCAGAGAGCGTCCATCTCTTCCAGAGTCGAGTCCGAGGGCCGCTTTCCCTTTTCGCGAAGGGCCAGCTCTATCGCTGCGAACCTGGTCTGGAACTTCTCCATCGTGTGCTTGAGGCAGATCTCAGGATTGGTGCCTGTCTTTCTCGCCAGATTGACCAGGGAGAAGAGGAGGTCGCCGATCTCTCTCTTCACCGCCTCCGGGTCGCCGCTTGAGAGGGCCTCCTCAAGCTCAACCGTCTCCTCCTTTATCTTGTCGATCACGTTTCTCGGTTCCGGCCAGTCGAACCCGACGGCCGCTGCCTTTTCCTGAAGGCGAAACGAACCGACCAGCGGTGAGAGCGTAGGCGAGAGCCCTTCGAGCAGGAAGGACTGCTCCGGCTCTTCCGCCAGCTTGATCTCCTCCCACTGCCTGAGCACCTCCTCCTTCTTGCCCAGGCTTTTCTTTCCGAAGACGTGGGGGTGGCGCCTCTTCATCTTCTCCTCCGCGGACGCCACAACTTCCTTAATCGTGAAAAGACCCTTCTCCTGCGCTATCTCGACGCAGAAGATGAGGAGGAAGAGGAGGTCGCCGATCTCGTCCTTGAGCTTCGCGTGCTCCTTCTGGGCTATGGCGTCGATGACCTCGTGAGTTTCTTCCTGGATGTACGGGGTCAAAGACGTCAGGGTCTGGCTCCTGTCCCACGGGCAGCCCTTCTTTCCGCGGAGTACCTTGCAGATTGAGAAGAGTCGCTCCAGGCCCGTGTCGCGAGGCCCGCTCCGCCGCTTGCCGTCAGATTTCTTCACCGTCTTTCGTTTCATCGGCTGTGATTCCCCGTCCGGGCAGTTTCCGCCGGCACCTCACACTGCGCGCTCCTCGCCGTGCCTGCCTCCAGCCTCCCGGTCCGCTCGTCCCGCAGGGCTAGTCCTCGAGCATCATCTCCTTAAGATACTTGAGCGGGGGGGATCCAAAGCTCAGGAGCTTTTCGTTGAACGCCTTCTGCGAGAAGGCGTCGCCCGTCTTCGCCTTGTACAACCTCTCGATTTCCACGACACCCTGGAGCCCCATGAAGTAGGTGACCAGCTGGGTTGAAGTGAGCGACGCGCGGACTATCTTCTCTCTCGCCTCGCTCTCCTCCTGGAAGCCGCCTCGTGTCATCAACTCGACGGCCTCTTCCTCCGACATTGTGCCCGTGTGAAGGCCGATGTCTATAATCGTGTTGATGACGGTCCGCAGATAGAACTTGAGTTGGGAGAGCTTGAGTCGCGGATCTCCCCCGCCATAGCCGGCGGCCAGCATCATCCTTTCGGTGTAAACCGCCCAGCCCTCAACGAAGGGCCCGCTGCCTAAGATCGCCCGCACCACGGAGGGGAACCGGTTTGCGTACCACAACTGAACGTAGTGGCCCGGATAGGCCTCGTGGATGCAGAGAATCTTCTGGAGATACTGGTTGTATTCCCGCAAGTAGGATTCCGTCTGCTCCTCCGTCCATTCGGGCGGGATGGGCGAAACCTGGAAGAAGGAAGGCAGGTGGTTCTCCATCGGCCCTGGAGACTCAAGCCCCGCGATTGCCACGCCCCTGCTGAACTCGGGCGTCCATTCGACGTCCAGCCTTCCGTCGTGAGGCAGAGTGAGAAGGTCTTTCTCCTCGATAAAGGCGACCAGCTCGTCCAGATACGTGCGGCACTCATCGGCGAGCTCTTCCGGCCCGACGTGAGTGTTGGCAATCTCGGCGTACACTTCTCTGGCGATTTCCTCGTCTCCCGCGGGAGTCTTTTCGTGTTTGTGATTGGGAAAGAGCTCGGAGTGCAGGGCGCGGCAAATCTCGACGACCTCCTTCCGCGTGGCTTCGTACTCGCGCCGCGCCATGGCCAGGAGTTGGTCGAGCGTGTAGTCGGACTGGAGAGTGTGGCGGAGCTTCTTGACGTAGAGCTCCTTCCCGAGCCTGTAATCCGTCGAGGAGCGTGGAAGAAGGTCTTTCTCCAGATAGGTCCCAAAGGAAGTCAAGGCGGCCACCGCCACGGCGGACGCAACTTCCAGCGAGTCTCTGAGCTCGGGGGCGTTCTCGCAGGCCTTTTTGAGGTCCCCGGTTATGAGCTCGATGCAGCCGGCGGTCTGCTTCACGGCCACCTGCGTGTTTATTCGAGAAGGGGACTTGAGCGTCGCCCTGGCCTGATCCAGAAGGCGCGGGATCTCGCGTAGCCTGAAGGTGGCGCTTCGCAGCCTCACGGGCCAGGGTGCAAAGTCACGGCTCAGGAGCGATTGAAGGGAGGAACCCACAAGATCGGTGTAGAAAATGGCGGAGCTCTCCCATGGCTTTAGCTCTCTCTGCCTGAAGAGGCGCTCTTCCAGACGATCCTTGAGAATCCAGTAGTCGTACCTGTGGAGCCTGCTGAGAGAGGCGGGATCGATGGCCGAGAGGTCCTTCAGAAACGCCGGCGTCCTGGCTTCAACGGTCGCAAGGGATGAGGGGCTCAAGTCGTCCAGCATGCCGTCGAACTCATGGATACCCTCACCGGTGGCGTCAACACGATACACACTGTAGTACCAGGCGAAGTACTGCTTGCTCAGCTTCACGAATGCGCTGTCGGCTTTTGTGATAGTCGAGGCCGTCGGAAACGAGAAGATGCCTTCCTGCGCGCTGAGGACCGAAACCAGCAGCAGGCAAGTGACTATGCTTGACAGGGGAACGAGCGCCTTGGGCCACATGAGTACCTCCCTGGGCCGGATTTTTCGAAGAATGTGTGAAGTCAGACGTCGGGCCGGTGAAGCCGGCCTCCGTCCACAACGTCCGTCCCATCCCGCGCGTGCGGAGTCGGATAGTGGCGACGAGTGTCGCCCAGGTCAGGCGGTCCGCCCGCCGGATGCATGCGTACGCAGACGTTGACGGAAGCGTCGCCGAAATCGGTCGGCCCGCTCACCGTGTGCGGCACGAGCCGGACATCCCGGCGAGCTTAGCATATCCC
>JAZDPI010000085.1:0-4541 GCA_043797775.1 Candidatus Eiseniibacteriota bacterium | reverse complement strand
GTCCTCCGGCGGAGCGCCACGAGCTCTCCGGCAGGCCGATTCCGGTCACATAAACACTTGACAGTTTCCGGGCTCCTGGCGTATTCTTGTGTCGTCTCGAAAAGGAGTCAACCATGGCCATTGTCAGCATAAAGGCAAATCTGTAGCTTCGGGCTGCTCCCGTTTTGAGTTGCCCGGCCTTTGCTTGTGCAGGTGTACTGCACGCGAGTGGCTCATGGTGTGCTTCTGAGGCAAGAGTTTCGATCAACAGCGTTAGCTGAAGTGTCCACCGTGACCATTCGGTGGATTTTTTGTTTCCCCGCCACGAGCGGGACAGCATGTTTGGATTCCTGAAGTGAGTCGCGATTGATTATGGATCCCGTTTACTACGAACAAGAAACAACAGGTCGTTTGCCGCTTCGAGCGCTCTCTAAGCGAATGCTCTCGCTTCTTAAGGGGCACGAGCTCGAGCTCGTGGTGTGCCTGGTGCTTCTTTTCACGGCGACCGGCGTGTCGCTCCTCGGACCGATTCTGGTCAAGCGTGCAGTGGACGTGGACATTGCGAGCAAGAACTACAGAGGGCTAGTCCTCACGGTCATCGTCTTTGTGCTGGCGCAACTCGGGTTTCTGCTCCTGACCTACGTTCAGCGCGTGAAGCTGGAGACTGTCGGGCAGAAGATCATCTCTGCTCTCAGGGAGCGTCTCTTCGCCCACGTGACGCAGATGTCGCTCGCTTACTTCGACAAGAACCCCGTGGGGAGGCTCATCTCTCGCGTGGAAAGCGACACCGAAGCGATGAGAATGCTCTTTACCTCGGCGGTCGTGACGTTTGCCGGGGACGTCATCATGTTCTTCGGGATGCTCTTCGTCATGGGCTACGTCAACCCGAGGCTCATGCTGATCACGGCGGCCATTGTTCCGCCCATCCTTTTCGGGGCGTGGCTGTTCTCGAAGAAATCCACCCCGCTTCTTCTGGTGGTGAGGAAGCGCACGGCGGACCTGACTGCGTTTCTGACCGAACACCTGCAGGGTTCGAGCATCATCCAGATCTTCGGCCGGGAGCCGCAGGTTATTGAGGGCATGAGCGACGCCAATCAACGCAAGTACGCAGTCGGCCTGAGGGTGGAGCTCATGGTCGTCGCCTTCTTCAACGGCCTCTTTCTGATGGAGACGGTCGGAGTTGTGCTCATTCTCTGGAGGGGTGGTATGTGGGCGCTGGAGGGGGTCGTTACGATAGGGACGCTCATGATGTTCATGGGCTACGTGCGAAGATTCTTCGAGCCTCTGCACAGGCTCTCGGAGGAATTGAGCACCATTAACAGGGCCTACTCCGGCGCGCAGCGGGTGTTCGACCTTCTGGACACAAAACCGGAGGTGGAGGACAGTCGGGCTCCGATCCCGTGGAAACGACTTCAGAGCGCCATCACGTTCGAAAACATCTGGTTCAGTTACGACAAGGACGACTGGGTCCTTCGAGACGTGAGCTTCAATCTGCCGAAGGGAGAGAGGTGGGCGCTGGTCGGCGCAACCGGAGGCGGAAAAACATCAATCATCAATCTCCTCTTGCGCTTTTACGAGCCCCAGCGCGGGAGAATCCTGGTCGACGGGATCGACATCAGAGAACTCACGCAGGAGGAGCTCAGGGCGAAGGTCGGGCTCGTCCTCCAGGACATATTTCTCTTCCCGGGCAACATAGTGGACAACTTGAGGATGGGAGAGAAGCCGTTGACCGAGAGTGACATCACGGTCGCCGCGGGGCGCATCGGCGTTGACGACGTGCTGGCGCGTTTTCCGCGGGGCCTGAAGACCGAGCTCGCGGAACGAGGTGTGAACCTTTCCACGGGCGAAAGGCAACTGCTCTCGTTTCTCCGGGCTCTTCTCGTGGACCCCGACATCCTGGTGTTGGACGAGGCGACTTCGAGCGTCGATCCGCAGACTGAGCGAAAGCTCCGCCGCGCGATGAGCGAGCTTCTCGCCGGCCGCACGTCCATGGTCATCGCACACAGGCTGTCGACGGTAGTGGATTGTGACAACATCCTTGTCATCCACGACGGTGAGATTGTGGAGCATGGAAACCATCACAGTCTTATTGCGCAGGGCGGCTACTACAGCAAACTGTTCAGGCTTCAATCGCTGAAGGTGATAGAGGAAGCAGAGGCGCGGGTGGGAGATGGGTCAAGTTGACGACAAGGTTGCGGTCAAGGGCGGACACTCGGGCCCGCCGGAGACGATTGCCTCCCGCCTGCGACGGTGGTGACATAAATTATGAGAAGTATCCGTTGGCTTGCTGAACTCTGGAAAAATAGGAAGCGGCTCACCGTTTTTCTGATCGCTTTCTCGATCTTGAACGCGGCGATCGCCGTGGTGTACCCGCTCCTTATACGGGCGATGATCGACGCCATCAAGGAGAGCGCGGGTCGGGAGATCATCACCAGAAACGCCCTCCTTCTTCTCTTGCTCGGAATCGTCGGCTTCTTTGTCTACGCGTCGATGCAGGGGACAAGGGCGTGGACCAATCTCGTTCTGGAGAGGGACATAAGACAGCGGATCTTTGAGCATCTGATTCGTCTCGGGAGAGGCTTCTTCCAGAAATTCAGGACGGGCGACATCATAACGCGCCTCACCGATGATCTCAGCACGGACATGAAGCTCTCCTGGTTCGCCTGCTCCGGCATCTTTAGAACCGTAGAGGCAGTGTGCATGATTGGATTCGGGCTCTATGCGATGGTGCGACTCAATCCCAAGCTCACCCTCTACGCAGTGGGGCCGCTGCCCATACTGGTCGTCATTTTCATGCTCACGGCCTCCGCCGTGCACAGCCGCTACGAAAGACTTCAGCGGAGAATTTCCGACGTCAACGATCACATGGAGGCGTGCTTCTCGGGGATAAGGGTCGTGAAGGCTTACAGAAGGGAGAAAATCCAGCAGAACGACTTCCGCAACGTGATTGACAAAAGGAAACTCGCCGAGATCGATGCCGTCAAAGTGGGCACGATAGTCCAGTCCATGTATGGCTACATATGGCAGTTCGGCGTCGTCATCGTGCTTCTGGTCGGAGGAAAGATGGTGATGGACGGTACTCTCTCCATCGGTACCCTGGTGGCCTTCGACGCATACGTGCTCATGCTGGTCTTCCCCATGTATGATCTTGGCACCTTCTTTGTCCAGGGAAGGAGGGCGGCCGTGTCGATCAAAAGAGTCACCGATATGGAGGACGTGGCCCTCGACGTCACGGAGAGCGCGGCGGCGGTGGGAACCCATACGCCTGCGCTGGAGGATGCGGGATTGGCAGTGGGGTCAGGCCCGCTCGCGAGTTCCCGATCTCTGGCGGGAAGCATCAGGTTTGAGAATGTGTCGTTCTCGTTCGACGCCGGTGAGCGTGAAGCGTTAGAGAGCGACAAGAAAGCGCTTGGCGATGCGGGGAAGGCCCACGATGACGCGCAGAGGAAACTGCACGGTGAGCAGAAAGCGCTCGATGGTGTGAGCTTCGAAGCAGCTCCGGGACAAATCGTTGCTCTGGTCGGCCGTGTGGGTTCCGGCAAGTCAACCGTCGTCAATCTCATACCGCGGCTCATGGATCCCACGGAGGGGGAGATCTTCCTGGATGGGGTTCCTCTCAGGAGCGTGAGGCTGGACACCCTGAGGAGGCTTGTCGGCTAGGCTCCGCAGGAGCCGCTCCTCTTCTCCGCTACGATGGAAGACAACATCAGATTTCACAGGGATTGGGTAACGCGGGAGGACATCGAGGAAGCGTCGCGCGTCGCGATGCTCTCGCAGGAACTCGGGAGCTTCCCTGCCGGCTTCGACACAGTGATCGGTCAAAGGGGCGTAACGATCTCCGGCGGACAAAAGCAGAGAATCGCCATCGCGAGAGCACTTGCGGGGAAGCCGAAGATACTCATTCTCGACGACTGCACTGCCAGCGTCGATGCTCACACGGAGACGGCGCTCTGGCTCGGGCTTGAGGAGTTCTTCCCCGAATGCACGACGCTCGTGATTTCGCACAGGACGGCCACGCTGGAAAGGGCCGACCTCATACTGGTGTTCGATAGGGGCCGAATCGTGGAGAGAGGAACGCACGCGGAGCTCGTCTTGAAGAGAGGCGTGTATCACACCCTCTACGAGCTTGGCAAACTTGAGGAAGAGGTCGGGAAAGACTGGGGGAAATAGGGGGAAGCACCCCGGCGCCGCAGTATCCGGTCGCCCGCAGTCGCTGGCGCACAGGCGTCTCTCAATTCCTCGGCCTGGGGCACCTCAAGCTACCGCCATGCAGATGCACTCCGAATCTGCCGGTTTCGTGGCGTTCATGAATCCGCCTACCCACGGGCGCCTGTTGACCCGCTGACCTACCTCGTCTTCTTCGCTTCGTGAATGGCCGCCACGCCGAGAAAAAGCGTGGTGGCCTTCACATTTGTGAAACCTGCCTCCTGGATGAGCACGGCCAGTTCTTGTGCGCCATAGAATCCGCGTATTGTCTTTGACAGGTAGGCGTATGCGGCTTTCTGGCCCGACATGCCGGCGCCTATTCGTCTCAGCACGTGTTCGACATAGGCGTGAAAAAG
>JAZDPI010000062.1:0-2036 GCA_043797775.1 Candidatus Eiseniibacteriota bacterium | reverse complement strand
CAGCGAGCGGAGAGGTTTCGGAGAGGATTGTTGTGGGCGAGTGCGTCAAGTGTCACCGGAGCCTTAGGGTCAGGGCGCACGCCGTGAAACCCGAGATGGTTCTCACCTGCAAATGTGGAGAGCAGAATCGAGTTCACATCAGTAGGGGAACAGCCGAGTGAACCGACATCTCCGCAGGAGAAAGGCCTAACAGGCCGATGCAGCAGACGACCTCCGGTCGCCGCTGATCGCCCAACGTTAGCCTGACCGAAGGGGGGTCTGATGGGCTCACGCGATGCTAGTATCGAGGCGCTTCTGGCCAAAGCTCGGGCCCAGATCACGCAGATTCGTGGCGAGTACGAATCATCGCTCCACGCAAAGACAATTGACCCGTCTCTGCGCGTCGACATCAAGAACGTGTAGTGCTCCCCCCAGATCAAGCCACCAGTTCCACTTGTTGACGTTCACGATATTGCCTGGGACTTAGGTAACCGAGGCTCTGATGGGGCCGCTCATCGTTGTAGTGGTCGATCCAGCGGCGGATCTGCTGTCTTGCCTCCTCGAAACCGCTGAAGTTGTATTGCCAGACGCACTCCTCCTTGAGACTGCGGAAGAACCGCTCGATGACGCCGTTCTGCTCCGGGGTGTAGGGGGTGATGAACTCCTGAGAGAGCCGGTAGTCTCGCAGTGCCTCCCGGAAGCGTCGACTCTGGAACACAAGGCCGTTGTCGCTTCTGACCATCGGCACCTGTCCTTGGGGCCGAAGGGTGCCGAAGCGAGAAAGGCAGGCCTCCTCAAGAGCCCGTTCGGCCTCCTTGGCTCTTCCCCGCAGAGAGAACTCATATCCCACGATCTCCCGGTCGTGGCAGTCGATGACCGCCGCCAGGTGTCCCCAGCCATCATCTCCGCAGCAGATGTGAGTGAGATCGACCGCCCACCGTTCGTTGGAGCGAGAAGCGACGCTTCTTCTCCCCTGGACTCTCGGCCGCGGGGTGCGCCGGCGCTCATGGCAGAACCAGCCTTGGGTTCTAAGTATGCGGTAGACCGCCTTCTTGTTCACGACCAGGCCGTCTTTGTAGCGCAAGACGGCCCAGAGACGGCGATACCCATAGGTGGGATGACGCTCGATGAGCTCTCGGACTCGCTCGACCAGGAAAGGGTCTAAGGGGCGAGCGGGAGCGACCGGCCTGGGTGCCTCAGGGGCACCAACAGTAGAACGCGGCACAGAAAGCACCCGGCAGATACGGCGGATGGAGGCTTTGGGTAGGACGCCCTTCACTCGTCGGACGTCTCCCGGGCAAAAGGGCGGTTCTTGCTCGCTTCCTTCAGGATGTCGAGATCGAGCACGAGCTCGCCTACCTTCTGCCTGAGCTTCCTTATCTGCTCGTCCTTCGAGCCTTCCTCGTCCTTGGGTCGAGCCCTGAGGGCGTTCTCAGCAGCGAGAAGGAACTTCTCCTTCCATTCCTCCACTTCGGCCACGGTGAGCCCGTGGGCACGAGCCGCTTCTTGAGCGGAGGTCTCCCCCTTGAGGATGCTGATGATCAGAGCTGCTCGTCTCTTGGCCGTCCACCGCTGGACGGTCTCCGGTAGATCTTCGGACACTTCTGCCACCTCCTGGTCTCATTGGACCATGTACTAGGGGTGGCTTCAATCTGGAGGGGAGCAGGATACTCGCCAGCACGTGCAGATATGAGACGGACGAGATGACACCGGATGGCGCATCTGCGGCACTTCGCCAGCGTCAGGTTCCCTTGTTTCGATCCAGTAGGCCCCAGGCCGAAGCCGCTCGGCGGAGCCGTTGTTGGCCGGTTCTTCTACGGCCTGTACGTTGTGAGGCCTGAGTTGATACGGAAGTTGTCGAAATACGAACTGAAAGCTTGCGATGCATTGATACTTCCATTCCCCATATAGACCGTTGCGGGGCTCAAAGGTACCGTCACGTTCTTGAACTCTCTCCATCCGTCTCCGAGATCATAGAGAAGGAATAGTGTTCTCCCAGCCCTGACAAGTCTGTATTTGCCGGTCAATGCGCTGTTGGGCATCTCGCCACTGAGAAT
>JAZDPI010000027.1:0-5819 GCA_043797775.1 Candidatus Eiseniibacteriota bacterium | reverse complement strand
TCGTCCAACGTGGAGGACCTCGCGCGATACGTCTCTCTACAGTTTCGTGATGAAAAGAGGGGCGACGGTCAGATTCTGAGGGGCAGCACGCTGCGCGAGATGCACCGCGCGCACTGGCTCGACACGAGTTGGGAGAGCGGTCGTGGATTGGGGTTCTCGGTTCGGCGCCAGGACGAGAGAGTGGTGGTGGGGCACGGCGGGTGGGTGGCCGGAAACACGACGCAGATATCGTTCGTTCCCGACGACAAGATAGGAGTCATCGTACTGACGAATTGTGATGACGGCCACCCGGCCCTCTTCGCGAGACGCATTCTCAAGCTGATGATTCCCGTTCTGAAGAAGGCGGCTGCTCCGGAGGTGGCCCCACAGCGGGCGGACTCCTCCTGGGCCAGGTACGTCGGGACGTATACTGATCCCTCGTGGTTTGAGACGGAGGTAATGATTCTGGATAACCGGCTTGTGATGAAGGATTTCGCGTATCCGCCGGAGGACGACCCGCGGAGCGACATGATCGAGCTCTCTCCGGAAGGTGAGCGCACGTTCAGAATGACGGGCGAGAACGGGAACGGCGAACTTGTGGTGTTCGAGATGGAGGCGGACGAAGTCGTGCGGGTCAAAGTCGGAGAAAACTACATGTACCCGAAGAAGTGACGTGCGCGAGAGGCCATGGTGGTGCGTTGACTCGGGTCTGACCATGCTGTATCAGGTGACTGGCGCTGTCTGTTCAGCTCCCGATTCTAGGCGCAACTCCGGCGGACGGCGGCCCTCGCGAAGAACCGGTAGGATAGTGCAGATAGACAAGAAGACCCTGCGCAGGAAGTTCCTGCTTCCGATTTACCTCTCGTCTGCCGCAGAGGGAATCTGCCTCACCATAACGATGTTCTTCATCCCCCTCCACGTGCGGCGCACGGTTGCGGACACGAGCCTGTTCACCATTGCGGCAATCGTGGCAATCCCCTCGGTGGCCGTCTTCCTGGCGCGGAATTTCTGGGGGGCTCTCGCCGACTACACGAAGCGCTTCAAGCCGTTCCTGCTCCTCGGCCTGGCGGGCTACGCAGGGTGTCTTTTTGCCCTACGTTGGGCCCATGGCACCGTCTCTGTGATAGCCGTCTGTACCCTTGGTTCCCTGTTCTTCGCTGCGGTTACGCCCATGCTGCAGTCTTACGTTACCCTGCTCAGGGAGGGTGAAAAGGGACGTGCCGTGGGCGATCTCATGGCTTATCAGAGTGCCGGGTGGTTTGTCGGGGGAATTGCATGCGGGTACCTCTTTGAACCGGTCACCGGACTTCCGGTGAGAACCATACTGGTCGGGAGCTCCATTTTCGTCGTCGCCGTGCTTCTTGTTGTGGCACTGGTACTTGAGCCGATGCCGGGACTGCCTCAGGAGGGCCGTGACCTGCGGCGAGAGGCGTCCTGGATTAGAGGCCTTGCTTCTGACCTGGAATGGTTGTATCGTTCGAAGGCGTTGGCTGCAACCTGCCTGCTCGCAGGGCTATCGGCAGGCGGTGTGTGGCTTTTCTTCGGCAACTTCTCTCTGTTCGTGGTTGAATACCTGCGCGGCTCCACGGCGCTCATGGGATGGGCCATGTCTCTGTCAACGGTCTTCGGGATTTTTGCCTTTTCGCCATCGGGCAGGCTTGCTGATAGGATTGGACCGATCAAGGTGCTTCTGATCGCCGTGATTTCCTACTCTCTTATTTATTCGCTGGTGTCGCTGACGAGAAATCCTCTGCTTGCTGCCCTCTACTTCTGCATTCCCATCTACCCCCTGTTCAACGTCGGCGTTATCACGCTCGTTTCGGAGGTGAGCGGGGAGTCGAGACGCGCAGGGGGGCTGGGTGTACTGGGAGGTGTTCAGGCCCTCTCCATCGCCGGGGGCACACTCGCGGGGGGTGCAGTCGCGAGCCACTCCGGGCTCGGCATGCTTCCGAGATGGACGGTGATCCTGCAAATCGCCTGTCTTATTGCCATGTTCTTGTACATAAGAGTATTCAGGGTTCTCTCGTTTGAGACCGGACGAAGGGGGCGTTGTCCGGTTGAGAGCGGGGAGCCCGCGGAGATCCAAGATGGAAGTAGTCCAGGTCAGGATTGAAGATGCCACCGTTGAGCTCCTGGAAGGCGACATTTCCGAACTTGAGGTGGATGCCATCGTCAATGCGGCCAACACGGATCTTGTTCTCGGGACGGGAGTGGCAGGGTCAATACGGACAAAAGGCGGACCCACGATTCAAGAGGAATGCAACAGGCTCGCTCCTATCGGACTCGGACAGGCGGTGGCCACCGAAGCGGGAGATCTCAGGGCGAAGTACATCATCCACGCCGCCGGGATGGGTTCGGACAGGAAAACGAACCGGGGCATAATCGAGACCGTTACTCGAAACACGCTTCTGTGTGCCGAGAACAAGAGGGTGAAAACGATCGCGTTTCCGGCCATAGGCACGGGCATCGGCGGCCTCAAGCCCGAGGCCTCGGCGCGCATCATGCTGGGCGTGGTGCTCGATTATCTCGAAGAAGGAACGAGCTCTCTCAAGAAAGTGATGTTTGCCCTCTACGGTTCCAAGGCGTTTGATGCTTTCAAGTCTGAACTGGAAAGGGAAAGTGAGGAGAGGGGACTCAAGATACGCGGCGGATAGCTCGATTCCTTCGCGCACACGCCAGATCACCGAGCAAAGGGGAGACGACCATGGTTTCCAGAAAAGATTTCGAACCGGAACTCCTTGACATCCTGCGAGCGCTCATAAGGATCGACACTTCAAACCCACCCGGAAACGAGATGCCGGCAGCGGAGTATGTCAAGGAGCTCATGGACAAGGATGGGATTCCCGCCAAGATCTTTGCCTCGACACCCACGCGAGGAAGCGTCGTGGCCAGGCTCAAGGGTTCCGGCGAAAAGCCTCCGCTGCTCCTTCTCTCTCATCTCGACGTAGTGCCCGTTGAACCCGACCTCTGGAGCGTGGCGCCCTTCGCCGCAGAGGTCAGAGACGGCTGCGTTTGGGGGCGGGGCACGGTCGACATCAAAAACCTGACCGCCACGGAAATCGCGGTTCTCCTTCTTGTCAAGAGGTTGGGGCTCAAGCTCAAGCGCGACGTAATCCTGGCCGCGACCGCAGACGAAGAAGCCGGGGCAACTTATGGGATGAAATGGTTGATACAGAATCACTTTGACGAAATAAAGGCGGAGTATGCGATAAACGAAGGCGGCGTGAGCGTTGACATGAATGGTCGCAAGCTCCTACTCTGCCAGACGGCGGAGAAAGGAATTTGCTGGGTCAGGGTGACCGTAAAGGGAGCGGGGGGACACGGTTCGCTTCCGACAAGAGCCAACCCCGTTGTGCTCGCCGCCCAGATCATCGCGAGGATAGGACAGCATCCTTTCCCGGTGGCCCGGACACCCGTCAGCGAGAAATTGATTGCGGGGCTTGAGAAGCAGGGGCTCCTGCCTCCGGGAGTGACTTCCGAGAGCATATTCTCCGGGAAGACCGACGTGCTGGCCTACGATTCCACGACCGCTAAGAGACTCAACGCCTTCATCAGAAACACCGCCACGCCGACGGTCGTTCGAGGCGGCACAAAAGTGAACGTCATACCCATGGAGACACAGTTCTCGGTCGACTGCAGGGTGCTCCCGGGCTTCGACCCGGACGAGATGCTGGCCACAGTAAAGGGTCTCGTGGCCCTGCCGGACGCGGAATATGAGATCCTGCAGAAGAAACGCGGAACCGAATCCCGAACAGACACGGAGTTGTGGCGCGTGCTTGAAGAGTCCGTCACGAAAACGACCCCCGGTGCGGTGTTCTTGCCCTATGTTTCTCCGGGCGGGACGGACTCCGGGTTTCTGAGAGAAAACGGCGTAACCTGCTACGGGTTTGAGCCGGCCTTTCTTCCGTGGGAACAGATCGATGCCGTCCATGGAATTGACGAGCGGATATCCGTCGACGCCCTCGCGGACGGCACGGTTCTTCTCTTCGACGTGATAAGGAGATTCTGCACCTGACGTGGGACCCCGCTACTGTATGTGCAGGTGCTGGGGTGTCGGGGTCTCTTCCGCCTTTTCCTCGACGGGGGTGGGGATGAGCTCCTCTCCAACCGACATTGCCGGCACTTCCGCGCCCGGCTGTTCTCTGCTCACCGTCTGAAACGTTGGAACAATCTGCGCCAGTTTGCCGAGCAGCGGCTCTCGCTTCATGGCGTTTGCGTACGAGATGAGGAGCTGCATTTCCGTGAGGAAGTGATCGGGGTCCGGCAGGTCTCGTGTGACGACGTAGATCTTCCTGTGCGACGTAGGCATCGGGCGCTCGTCCGATTCCCACAGCTCTTCATACATCTTCTCGCCGGGCCTGAGGCCGGTAATCTTGATTTCTATGTCTCTCTCGGGCTCCAGGCCGGAGAGATATGCCATGTGTCTTGCGAGGTCAATCACGTAGAGCTGTTCTCCCATTTCGAGAACGAAAACCTCGCCCCCTACACCCATCGAGGCGGCCTGAATGACGAGCTCCACGGCCTCGGTTATCGTCATGAAGAAGCGCTTTATCTCGCGGTGAGTGACGGTGAGCGGCCCTCCTCTCTGGATCTGCCTCTGGAAGAGCTTGACGACGCTCCCCTCGCTGCCGAGTACGTTTCCGAAGCGGACCGTGGAGAACTTGGTAGAGGAGTTGTGCGATATGCATCCGACGAACGTCTCTGCGATTCTCTTGGTGGCGCCCATGATGCTCGTCGGATTAACCGCCTTGTCGGTTGAGATGTTTACGAATTTCTTGACCCCGTATCGCTCCGCGGCTCGCGCTACGACCGCGGTCCCCCAGATGTTGTTCTTGACGGCCACCTCGGGATTCGATTCCAGGAGGGGCACGTGCTTGTGAGCGGCCGCGTGGAAGATTATCTCCGGCTGGAACCTCTCCACTGTCTCGCCGACGACCATCTCGTCCTGTATGTTGCCGACCACGAAGCTGAGCGGAGGGGGATTCTGTGTCTGCAGGAGAAGATCCTCGAGATAGAAGAGGTTATTCTCGGAAATGTCGAACATCACGAGGTGTGAAGGTTTATACTGGACTATCTGGCGGCAGAGCTCGGAACCGATTGATCCGCCGGCGCCGGTCACCATGATGACCCTGTCATTGATCTGTCTCCAGATGAGCTTCCTGTCACATCTGACCGGCTCTCTGTTGACGAGATCCTCGACCTTGACCTCCCGGAGGCTGGTGACCGACACGTGTCCGTCCAGCAGTTCACAGAGGCTGGGGAGAGTCTTTATCGGAAGCTTGGTGTTTTGGCAGTTCGCGACCAATCTCCGCATTTGATGGCCGGTAGCCGACGGTGCGGTTATGACGATGACCTCGGCACGCTTCTTCTTCGCGAATTCCACCACCCTGTCGGTCGGGCCCAGTATCGGCACGCCCCGTATCCTGAGCCCGTGCTTCTCCCTTCTGTCGTCAAGGAACCCCACGGGCCTGAGCTGGGAAGACGGGTCGCGTTGCATCTCTCTCGCGAGCATCTCGCCCGCGTCTCCGCCCCCTATTATCAGAGCTCTCCGCGATGAGCTCCCGGGCCGCCACATCTCGCGGCGGAGCCGAATGCAGAAGCGACTCGCTCCTATGGCGAAGAGAACCAGAAGCCAGTCAATCACAAACACGGAACGAGGGAAATCTGATATGCGCAGGAAAAAGGTGCTTGCCACCATCGCGAGAGTGCCGGTCGTGACGGCCTTGGCGATGTTCATCATGTCCGGCACGCTGGCATACTGCCAGGCGCCTTTGTAGAGACCGTAGAGCTTGAAGGCGGCTACTCGAATGGCAACGACCAGGAGTACGGACTGGAAAAAG
>JAZDPI010000018.1:0-3411 GCA_043797775.1 Candidatus Eiseniibacteriota bacterium | reverse complement strand
AAGTTGAAACTGGAGGAGGTGAAGACCGAGGAGCTGCCTGAGAACATGAAGAAGATGTCGGCGGAAGAGAAACAGAAATACCTGGACGAAATGCGGGCGAAACGCGAGGAAATCAAGAAGAAGATCGCCGATGCGGGTGCGAAACGCGATGCGTTCATCAAGGACAAGCTGAAAGAGAGCGGCGCGAAAGGCGATTCATTCGACCAGATAGTCATGAATACGATATTCGACCTGGCGAAGAAGAAGGGGATCACGTACGGACAGGCGGAGGAGATCAAGGAGCCGGAGAAGTAGTCCTTCGACGTTTTCGGCTGCTTGTTGATGAAGAAGAGCGCAACGTTCGCCGAGAGCGGCTTGCTCTATTGGCAATACAGATCTCAATAAGGCCTGCGACGTGGGGGAACTACCCACCCCTAACCCCTCCGCGGGAGGGGAATGGTACGCCCTCCGCGGGAGGGGAATGGTACGCCTTCCGCGGGAGGGGAATGGTACGCCTTCCGCGGGAGGGGAATGGTACGCCCTCCGCGGGAGGGGAATGGTACGCCCTCCGCGGGAGGGGAATGGTACGCCCTCCGCGGGAGGGGAATGGCACGCCCTCCGCGGGAGGGGAATGGCACGCCCCTCACCCGCCGAAGGCGGGATTCCCCTCTCGAGAGGGGACGTAGGGGTGTGTTCTCCCTGTCTGTCGCCTCTCCTTCGGCTGCAAAACCCGCCACTATCGACGATCCCGATTGCACGACCGGAAGATTCACGACTGTGCCCGCGCGCTACTCGTCTTGACCCTTCAGCAGCTCATCGATGTCGCGCTTCGGTCCGCTCAGCTTCTCCTTCGCAGAGTCGTAGGTCTTCTCCGTGTTGTCCTGCCGTGTCTTCGAGCGCTCGACGGCCTTGGCGAAGAGGTCCGTGTTTTTGGCCTTCTCCGTGTGCGCCCAGTGGCGCACGACCTGCCGTCTCGAAAGGTCGACCTCGAGCACCCCTTTGCACAACGGGCATGTGATCGTTATGACGCTAGGCATCGTGTTCATCCCTAATTTCGCCGACGATCTCTTCCAGTATGTCTTCCATCGTTATCAAGCCGACGGGCACCTTGTTCTCGCCCAAAACGACCGCGATATGCCGCCTTTCCTTCTGGAATGTCAGAAGGACTTCACTGATCGGCTGAGTGGCGGCGACGAAGTCGGGTTTGCGGATCAGGTCTTCAAGGATGAAGACTTCACGGTAGACCAGGAGGTTGAGAATGTCCTTGGTGTGAATCATCCCGATGATAGTGTCCGGTGATTCTTCGTAGACCGGAAGCCTTGTGTATCCCTGCTCAGTCACAACGGCAAGTATCTCGTCAAAGGACATCTTCTTGTCAAGCATGACCATCTTGTCCTTCGGAATCATCACTTCCCTTGTGAGCCTGTCGTTGAACTCGAAGACGCGGTGAAGCAGGCCGGCCTCTCCGCCCTTCAAGAAGCCGCTCTCGGCGCTGACGTGCACGGCATGTCTCAACTCCTCGCGGGTGACCTTCGCCTGCCTGGGCGCAACCCGGATGCCGAACAACCAGAAAACCAGATCGATCATGCAGGCAAATACTTTGGCCGCCGGCATGAGAATGACCCGCATCATTGCGAACGGCCGAGCCGTTGCCACCGCGATCCGTTCCGAGAACTGTGTCGCGAGCACCTTCGGAAATATCTCGCCGACGACGAGCACTAGCAGCGTCATCACCACTGCGCTGATGAAAACGGCGTGTTCCTTGAAGACATATATCGCCACGGGACATAAGGGTCAGACCTTGAAAACAACCCTAGTGGCCGCGTCGTCGAGGGCTTGGAGTTTCCTGTCAGCCTTCACCCTCTCGTCGGTCTACGACGCCACTTTCAATGCCGCTCCTGATCGTCCCGGAATATTCCGCTTCACGCCGCAACCATCGACATCATGTAGCTACCCACCCCGCGTATTCCAGTCCACACGCTCCTGTCATTCTCATAGCATATCAATTCTCCGCCGCGATGTCAAGCTGATCTGCTCTACGGTTCTTTTCAAGGTCTGACCCCACTCCACTTTTGCCGTCGTAGGTGTTCTCGACGTACTCGCCGGCGGCCTCACGCTGGGCGAGCTCGCCTTCCGTGGCGCAGGGGCCGATCACGCGGACGACGCGCCCGAAGCGGTCATAGGCGAACTTGGTGACATTCCCGTTTCCGTCCCAGGTCTTGACCTTCTGACCGAGGACGTCGTATGCGAAGCTGGTGATGATGTTCTCGCCGTTCGGGTCGTCGATCTGCTGGAGGAGGTGGCCTGTGGCGGGGTCATAGACGTACCGGCGCTTGAGGTTCGTGGGCGGGACGCCCGTGCCACGATACTCCTCGATGACCTGGCCGACGGAGTTGTAGACGAACTGGGTGCGACGCTGCCCCGCCTGACCGGTCGGCTCGATAGTGAGCACCAGGTTGCGATTGGAATCGTATTGATACTCGGTCGTCAGGGCGAGCAAGTCCCCGGTCTGCCCCTCATTGAGGACGGGGCCGCGATGGAACCGGAGCAGGTCGTCTGTGTACTCGAACTCCTCGTATTGGCATGAGGCTCCGTCTTTCTTGACTGTCGTGTCAAGCCGGTTGCCGCGGTCGTCGTAGGTATGCTCGCGCATGACGCCGTTGCGGTCGTTTTCCGAGAGGATGTTACGGTAATCGTCCAGCTCGTGCGTGATGACGCAGCCCTCTTCGTCCGTAATATTCTCCCATGCGTTCATCGCGCTGGAGAAGGCTTCGATTCGGTCGTCGCCGTTCGCGTTGGTGATGGTTGTGGGCGAGCCAGTGGCGCTTGTGGAGCGTTCCGTGTGCAGGATGACGTGACCGTTCAGTTTCTCCTCGTAGTGCGCCCGGCCGGGCGGGTTGTCGAGGAAGAGGTACGTGGAGAGGTTGCTGTTCGGGTCGGTCTTCGTCTCTATCTGACGGAACCGTTTCTGCATGAGCGGGTAGTAGGCGAATGTCCAGGTTCCGCCGCCGAGGCCGCTGGCCTGCACTTCGCTGAGGAGGCCGTCCTCGTTGTACGAGAGGGTCGTCGCATTCCCTGCTGGGTCCACGATCCCGGTGATGCGCTGTCCACGGAGTTTCGTCATGCCGGGGACCGGCGGGGTGAGTTCATAGTAGAAGGTGACAGACCGGCCGCGGTCCTGATTGTAAACGGCGGATGAAAAGTGCGCCACCTGGCGGGGTAGAAAGGGCGGCCGAAAAGTGTACCATCCCATTGCCTCTCACCGATAGAACCGGTGGTTTTCCGGTTCTATTGTGCGAGAGGAGAAGGGATGAAGAAGATGTTCGAGTACGATTGGGTGCGCCAGCTCTACTTCCAGGATGGGCTGAGCAGGAGGGAGATCGCGCGGAAGACGGGGTTCCACCGGAAGACGATCAACAAGATGCTGCGGTA
>JAZDPI010000339.1:0-10811 GCA_043797775.1 Candidatus Eiseniibacteriota bacterium | reverse complement strand
TCATCCTCCGGGAGATCGCCCGATTGGAGAGAATAATCCAGGACTTGCTTCGCGTGACGCATCCTCAGGAACTGATGCTGACCGACACGAGCATATCGGACGTGATAGAGAACTCCCTCAAATCACTGGGCCCGACCATGTCTCGCAAGCCGGTGAGCCTCGAGCTTCAACTGAGCGGTGAGATTCCCCTGGTCGCGATGGACGCGGATCAGATGCAGCAGGTGTTCATCAACCTCGTGAAGAACGCAATCGACGCCGTGGAAAGCGACGGGAGGATCTGCATCGAGGCTCACAGCGAGGAAGGCACCCTGGATCAGGGAGCCGTCCTCAAAGTGAGCGTCACCGACTCGGGTTGCGGGATCGAGAGCGAGAACCTGGAGCGGATATTCGAACCGTTCTTTACGACCAAGCTCGACGGGACCGGGCTTGGGCTCTACGTCTCGTACAACATCGTAAGAAGACACGACGGAGAGATAAGCGTGAGCAGCGAAGTCGGACGGGGCACGACCTTCTGCGTCGAACTGCCCGTCACGCGCGGCTGACGTCGGAAGGAGCGCACGATTGCCCGAGTCAATTCTCATTGTCGACGATCAGGAAACGACCCAGCACGTTCTGTGCAAGGCACTGGCTGACGAAGGTTACGCCGTCAGTTCTGCGGAGACGGGCGAGGCGGCGCTTGCGGCGATCATGCAGGAAAGTCCTGACCTCGTCCTGTTGGACCTGCGGCTGCCTGACATGACGGGTCTCGACGTGCTGAAGAATGTCAGAGAGAGCGGCAACACCTCGTGCGTGATAATCATGACGGCATACGGCGAGCTGGAGTCCGCCGTGACGGCGATGAGGCTTGGAGCGTGCGACTTCGTGTCCAAGCCTGTGAATCTGGATCAGCTGGCGTTCCTCGTCAAGCGGGAATTGGAAAGACATTCTCTCGAACGCGAGCTCATCCACAGACGCAGGGTGGCGAAGGAGAAGTTCTCCCGGGACCACGTGATGGGGGAGAGCGCGAGCATCAAGAGAGTCTACGAGATCTCCGAACAGGTGGCGAAAAGTGATACCACGAGCGTCCTGATAGAGGGGGAGAGCGGAACGGGAAAAGAGCTCGTGGCCCACTACATACACGAGATGAGCGGCCGGTGGGACAAGCCCTTTCTGGACATAAACTGCGCGGCGATTCCGAACGAGCTTCTGGAGAGCGAACTGTTCGGGCACGAGAAGGGCGCGTTCACGGACGCGCGGTATCAGAAGCAGGGACTCCTGGAAGTCGCAAACGGAGGGACCCTCTTTCTGGACGAGGTGGGCGAGATGAGCCTGCCCGTGCAGGTGAAGCTTCTGAGGGTACTGGAACGAATGACCTTCAAGCGCGTCGGCGGGACCAAAGACCTCACCGTGAGCGTGAGGATCATTTCCGCCACGAATCGAGACTTGGACAGATCCGTGAGAGAAGGTGCGTTCAGAGAGGATCTCTACTACCGACTGAAGGTGCTGCCCATATGTGTGCCGCCTCTGCGGGAGAGGAGGGAAGACATCATCCTCCTTGCCAAACACTTCATGAACCACTTTAACAAGGTCTTTCACAAGAGCTTTGGCCGGATGTCTGCCGAAGCAGAGAAGACGCTGATCGAGTACGACTGGCCCGGCAACATCAGGCAGTTGAAAAACCTGTTCGAGAGGGTTATACTGCTCGAGTCTGGTGAAATTGTCGAGGCCAGACACGTGCAACTCACCGGCGGCCGCATCGCGGCGGACGGGCTCTCGTCGCTCGATTTGATAGAGAGCATCCTCTCGGGAGGCGAGCTCCCCCGGCGCGGCCTGCAACTGGAGCAACTGATCGAAGACATAGAAAGGGCTCTCATAGTCAGAGCTTCCGAATTGTGCGGATGGAACCAGACGAAGGCGGCCGAGCTGCTCGGCATAAAGAGAGACAAGCTTCGATACAGGATGAAGCTTTACGGCCTGAAGGACGGAGAGAAGGCCGTGTGCACGGACGACTGAGCCGGCTCGGGGCCCTCGCCGCACTGATTTCGCTCTCGCTTTCCTGCGGATACACAGCCTCCACCACGCTTCCCGGTCATATAAAGAACGTGGCCATTCCCGTCTTCAGAAACGAGACTCTGGAATATCGTATCGAGGAAGAGATAACAAGCGCCGTGATCGATAAGTTCGTCGCGGATAACCGGCTGACCGTGGTTGGAGAGAAGGAGGCCGCCTCGGTACTGCTTGGTACGGTGAAGCAATACGTGAGGCGAGTCTTCTCCTATTCGGCCGGCGAGGTGGCGCAGGAGTATGAGGTCACGATCAAGGTGGCGGTGGAGTTTAAGGACGTGAGCAAGGGTCGCGTCATCTGGAAAGACGATTCGCTCGTCAGCACGGCCCGGTATTTTGCCGTCGATATGGCCGGGCACGAGGCTCAGACCGAGCAGAAAGGCAGAACTCCGGCGATCGACTTTTTGGCGGGTGATATTCTGACGAGGACCGTGGAGGGCTGGTAAGGTGGCGGGAGGCTACGGCGCTTTCATGAGGGGCCTGGCGAGCGACACGATAGGCAGCGTGTACCTGTTCACAGGAACGGAGGATTTTCTCAAGCGAGAGGCCCTGGGGAAGCTGTGCCGCACGCTTCTGACACCGGAGGGCAGATCGCTCAACTACGAATCCTTCCTGGCATCGGAGGCGGCGTGGGAAAACGTGGAGACGGCCTGCCGGACCTCTCCGCTCTTTGCAGAAAGACGGCTGGTGGCCCTCTTGTGCGTGGAGCAGTTTGCGGAGGCGAACCTGGCGAGGCTGGTCGCTTACGCGAAGAAGCCCTCGGACGGGAGCTGCCTGGTGATTCTGAGCTCGGGCAGCGGAGACGACGCTCGAGCCCGGAGGGCGGCCTCTACGGTGATGCGGCTGTCGGCGGCGCTCTCGGCACACGCGCAGGTGTTCGTGTTCTGGCAGGGAAATGAGCGGGACACGAAAGCCTGGGCGGAGGACTGGCTCAGAAGCAACGGGAAGAGGATGGCGAGGGGGCTCCTGGAGGAGATTGTGGGAGAGGCCGGGGACTCGTGTTATGAAGTCTGGAACACGCTGGAGAAAGCGGCCGGCTTCGTGCGGGATAGATCCGAAATCACGCGGGCGGACGTGGATTCCGTCGGTGGGGCGGCGTCGGTGGGCTCGGTGGACAAATTCAAAATGGCCGTGGCCAGAGGAGACGCGCTCGAGGCGCACAGAAATGCCGCCAGGTGCTTGGAGGGCGGCACAGAGCCCATGAGATTGGTGTGGATTCTGAACAAGTCCCTTCGGGACGGGTTGAGGGCGGGGACGGCCGCGGAGATGGAAGGTCTTCGCCGGAAGGAGAGACTGGTGGCTCAGGCGCTGCGGGGACGCCTGAGCCCGGAACGACTCGCCGCGGGTCTTGCGGTTCTGCACCACGTCGAGAGGGACATGAAGACGGGCGTCGTCAAGGCGGAGCTGGGGCTGCAAGTCGTTATTAACGAATTGACAGGGCGGCTGATGTAGGCTATCGTCGGACAGGAAGGTGCTCAGCGGCTCGGGCGTGAGTCAGGCTGCCGATGTAGGGAGGCGAAGATGGCCGTTACGAAACCTGTGGAGTTGAACGCCTCGAACTTCGACGGCGAAGTGCTGAAGGCCAACGTGCCTGTGCTGGTGGACTTCTGGGCCGAGTGGTGTGGGCCGTGTAAGATGATCGGTCCGATCCTGGAGGATATCGCTGAACAGTACGAAGGTAGAGTGAAGGTTTGCAAGGTTGACGTCGACGACAATCAGTCACTTGCCGCGAAATACAGCATAAGAAGCATTCCCTCGTTGCTGATCTTCAAGGCCGGGACTGTGGTCAGTCAGGTCATAGGGGCGGTTCCAAAGAGCGAGCTCGTGAAGCGCTTGGAGGGCGTTCTGAAGGCCTGAAATCAAGCCTCTCGAGCAGGCTTCGTTTCCTGGCTCTGTGTTCCTCTTCCGCTTAGGATTCCTGATGTCCTCGGAGTACAATATTGTAATTGTCGGTGCAGGCCCCGCAGGGTTGGCGGCGGGGCTCTATGCGGCACGCGCGCGAATGAGAACCTGCTGCGTGGAGAGTCTTGCACCCGGCGGCCAGGCCGCTCTCACGGCAAGGGTGGAGAACTACCCGGGCTTCGAAGAGCCGTTGTCGGGGGCGGAGTTGACGGGTCGGATGGAGGCGCAGGCGAGGCGCTTCGGCCTCGAGGTCTTGAACGAGGAAGTGAGAACGGTGTTTCCCTCTGATTCATCGGTTTCGGTAGAGACCTCCGGCGTGCGTTTGGACGCGGGCGCTGTCGTGGTGGCCTCGGGAGCGAAACCTCGAGAGGTCGGGGTTCCCGGGGAGAGGGAGTATCTGGGAAAGGGGGTCTCCTACTGTGCCACGTGTGACGGGGCCTTTTTCCGAGACGAGGAGGTTGCCGTCGTCGGCGGCGGGGACTCTGCGCTGGAGGAAGCTCTCTTCCTCACGAGATTCTGCAGGAAGGTGCACGTGATACACAGGCGGAGTGAGTTCAGGGCCGTCAAACTGCTCGTGGAGAGGGTCTTGGAGAACAAGAAGATAGAGCTGGTCACGGACTCGATCGTGGAGCGGATAGTGGGCTCGGATGCCGTGGAGGGAGTGGATGTCCGGGGAGTGAGGACGGGCGCCTTGAGCAATGTTCCTGTCTCCGGTGTATTCCTCTACGTAGGGATTGCCCCTAACACGGGTTTTCTACCGGCCACTGTTGAACTCGACGAAGCCGGCTACGTGATAACCGACGAGGAGATGAGGACTTCTGTTGCGCGCGTGTATGCCGCCGGCGACGTGAGACGCAAGAGTCTGAGACAGATCACCACAGCGGTGTCGGACGGCGCGGTCGCGGCAATGTCTGCCGTGAGATTCTTGGAGGGGAGGGAAACTTGAAGAGGATGGTCGCAAGACTGGGAATCGCTCTACTTATGACTTCGATGTTGCTGATATCTTCATTATGTCCCTGTGCCTCCGGGGCGGCAGGAGGAGTCGAGTGGACGACCGACTACAACCTGGCCCTCGAACGGGCCAGGATAGAGCGCAAGCCCGTCATGGTATTTTTCTACACCACCTGGTGCTACTACTGCAAGGTCCTTGACGCCAGAACCTTCACGGACAAGGACGTCATCGGTACGGCAGAGAGGTTCGTGTGTGTTAGGATAAACGGGGAGAAAGAGAGGGCACTCGCACGGCGATACAGGGTCATGGCGTATCCCTTCATCGCTTTACTGTCGCGTGACGGGACCGGGGTATCGAAAGTTTACGGTTACCAGCCACCGGCGGCTATGAAGAACCAGCTCGGGAACGTCCTGGACAACACCGCGCGTCTGGACAAGCTCAAGGAGGCGCACACGAAGAACAGCCGGGACGGGGAGGCCGCTTACCTTCTTGCAGACGAGCTGATGGCTCTGGGCCGCTTCGGCGAGGCGAAACCGATTTTGGAGAAGGTGCTCAAGACCGGTGAGGGCCGGAGGAAGGAAGACGCCGCGCTGGACGTCGCCCTGTGCGAGTTCCGTGAGGGCTATCACAAGAGTGCATCTGCCCGGCTCGAGAAGTTTCTTGCGCGGTTTGAGGAGAGCCCCAGGTTGGATGAGGCTCGGCTGTTCTACGGCATGGCGCTGATCTCCGCGGGAAGTACCGCCAAGGGCGTCGAAACGCTGGATAAACTTCAGGAGAAGGCACCGGGTACGTGGGTAGGCCAGGAGGCGTCGCGCTACGCCGGGCTGCACCGGCAGAAGGCCGACTGACCGCTCCCACGCTGGACGCCGCCCTCGAGGCGGCGGTGAGGCTCCGGCACGGCAGGCCGCGTGCGAGCTTGGACGGGGAATCAGACGCGAGGTTTGCAGGGAATGAGCGGTTATCCGTTCCAGGAAATCGAGAGCAGGTGGCGCCTGTACTGGGAGAAGACTGGTCTTTTTAAGGCCAGATTCGACGGATCCAGAAGGAAGTTCTACTGTCTGGACATGTTTCCGTATCCCTCAGGCGACCTTCACGCCGGCCACGGCAGAAACTACATCCTGGGCGACTCGGTGGCACGGATGAAGATCATACAGGGCTACGACCTGCTGAGACCCATGGGGTGGGACGCGTTCGGGCTCCCGGCCGAGAATGCCGCCATCGAGAGAAGGATTCATCCGGCTGAATGGACGAGAGCCAACATACGAGAGATGAAGAGGCAGTTCGAGCAGTGGGGGGCGTGCTACGACTGGAGCAGGGAGGTGACGACCTGCGATCCGAAGTACTACAAGTGGACGCAATGGCTCTTCCTGGAGCTGTTGAGGGCCGGGCTGGCCTACAGAGGGGAGGCGGCCGCCAACTGGTGCCCGCGCTGCGGGACTGTCCTGGCCAACGAGCAGGTCATCGGGGGTGCGTGCGAGAGGTGTGAGAGTCAGGTCACGCAGAAGAAGCTGGAGCAGTGGTTCTTCAAGATCACTGCGTACGCTCAGCAGCTTCTGGACGGGCTGGAAGAGCTCACCGGATGGCCCGAGCGTGTCAAGACGATGCAGCGCAACTGGATCGGGAGAAGTGAGGGCGCGGACATAGACTTTGCTTTGGAGGGGGGCGGCTCCATCACGTGCTTCACGACCAGGCAGGACACAATCTACGGCGCGACGTACATGGTGCTGGCGCCCGAGCACCCGCTCCTGGACGAGGTCTTGAGACGGACTGCCGGCACCGAGCTCAGAGAATTCGTGGAGAAGGAGAGACAGCAGAGTCTCGCCCGACGGTGGGAGCCGGTCCAGGACAAGCTTGGCGTCTTCACCGGTCTTCATGCTCGCAATCCCATGACGGGGAGCAGGATTCCGCTATGGGTCGCCAACTACGTGGTCGTAGAGTACGGTACCGGGGCCGTGATGGCGGTTCCCGCACATGACCAGAGGGATTTCGACTTCGCCACGCGATACTCACTGGAAATCAAGGAGGTCGTCGTACCGTGCGGGCAAGAGCAGGGTGGGGCTCTCTCATGCGCGTTTGAGGCTGACGGCTATCTTGTCGACTCCGGTCCGTTCAGCGGACTGTCGAGTGCCGAGGCGCGCGCGAAGCTGGTTTCGTACATGGAGGAGAAGGGGACAGGCAGACGGGCCGTGCGCTACAAACTGAGGGACTGGCTTGTCTCCAGGCAGCGCTACTGGGGCACACCCATCCCGATCGTGTATTGTGAGAACTGTGATGCCGTTCCCGTGCCGGCCGCAGATCTGCCGGTCGTCCTTCCTGAAGACGTGGAGTTCGATCCCACCGGCAAGTCCCCGCTTCTGTCGAGAGAGGCGTTTCTCCGAGTGGAGTGCCCGAAGTGCGGGAGGAGGGCCAGGAGAGAGACAGACACGCTGGACACCTTCGTGGATTCGGGCTGGTACTTCCTGCGGTATCCAACCGGTAACGACGACTCCGTTCCGTTCAACCGCGCGCTGGCCAACCAGTGGCTGCCGGTTGACCTTTACATCGGAGGGGTAGAGCACGCGATACTTCACTTGATGTACTCGAGATTCATCACGCGGGCGCTCAAGGACATGGGACACATCGATTTCAGCGAGCCGTTCCAGCGTCTTTTCACCCAGGGGATGATCTGCATGAACGGGGCCAAGATGTCCAAGTCGAAGGGCAACGTCATCAGCAACGACTATCTGATCGGCCGCTACGGTGCCGACACGGCGAGGCTGTATACGTTGTTCATCGGGCCTCCTGACCGCGACGCGGAATGGACGGAAAGAGGCGTGGAGGGTGCCCACAGGTTTCTGACTCGGCTCTGGAGGCTCGTGGACGACTTCGCGACGGCTCGCGGGAGCTCCGGCGGCGTTCCGCGCCCGTTCCACGCGCCGCAGGCCGCGCAGGCACGAGTTGCCACCGCCGGCCTCGGGCCCGATGAGGTGGGCCTCAGGAGGAAGGTGCACCAGACGGTGAAGAAAGTCACCGTCGACCTTGAGACCTTCCATCACAACACGGCCGTAAGCGCTTTAATGGAACTAAGTAACGTTATCGCAATATACGTTCGCTCCCGTGGGAATAGTGTCGCCGACCCCGTGCTGCGGGAGGCGGTGCACGCGCTGGTGCTTCTCATATCGCCCATGGCCCCGCACATCGCCGAGGAGCTCTGGCAGCGCCTTGGGGGCAGCGGAAGCGTCCTCGCGGAGCCTTGGCCGGCCTGGGATCCCGAGGCCCTGAGCGAAGAGATCTACACGCTGGTTGTGCAGGTCAACGGGAAGGTCCGCTCCAGGCTGACCGTACCCAGGGGGACTTCCAGGGCCGCCTTGGAGGAGCTGGCGAAGGCGGACCCCAGCACGATACGGCACATAGAAGGCAAGACAATCACAGACGCCATCCACGTCGAAGGCAGAATCCTCAATTTCGTCACCGCCTAGACCGGGAGCGCTTTCTGTCCGCCGCGGGCCTGATAGCCCTTGCCGTGCGGACAGGAATGAGCTGCAGATGCGGAAGTTTACATAATAGATATTATGCGACATAGAGATCTGGGGTGTCTTCTGGGGTGTCTGCTGTTCGGGCTCCCAGGGGGGGGGGTGTTTGGTCAGGGCGTCCGCTCAAGGCCCTCCAGCGGCACGACGGGCGCACCACAGAGCAATCTAGACGTGGCCAGGGATGTGTATGGAGTGTCTCCCGAGGGGACTTGAGGGGAAGGTCTTTTGGGGGGTGGAGGCGGCGTCCGCTCTCAGAACGGCACCCTGTGGTGGTATTCGCCGAGGACGGGAATGGTCCAGTGGCGGCCGGCGGCTGCTCGGGCCACGCCGGCGGCGGCGGTGAAAAGAAGCCCGAGCCCGATGACGAGCTTCAGGAGGACCACTATGGCCAGGCCGAGATACGGTATGAGACCGAGGGAGTGCTCCACGACGTAGATGAAGATCGCCAGGAAGATCTCGAGGAGAAAAAGGAGAAATCCCTGCCTCGCGTGATACATGGCAAACGGATTGTCTCGGAGGACGAGAGGCGGGAGAAAGCAGAGAAAGAGAACATAGGAGGCGGCGGCCAGGAGTCTTGCTTCTTTGAGCTCAGACTGTTCGTTCAACGTATCCTCCTTTCGGCCGTGCCGGGAGAGCGTCGGAGTCGGGGGACCGAGTGCGGAGAAGGCCCCTCCCCTTTCATACCGACCACAGAGTCGAGTCGGACTCGGGACCGGGGATTCGCAGGGTCAGCTTCTCCTGTGCGGGCCAGCTCTCAATGACCATGTCCTCCCGAGTCACGAGAAGAATGGCGTCAGCAGAGGCTCCCGGCTCTAGGCCGAGCTCTCGAAAAGGTACACCAAATTCGACGACGTCCACAAGGGCGTACTTGAGAGACGTCTGAACAGGTCGCCACTCTGAATTGATGCGTGTCTCGACACTCCCTCTCGGCTGGGTGCCCTCAGGCCCGAGGCGTATCAGAACGCGGGCTCGAACCGGTGAGGTCAGCTCGAAGATGAGCGTAAGCTGGGCCGAGTCCGGGGACGTAGGCCTCTCAACGGTGTCGATTCTCACAAAGAGGTTCTCGAGGTCGAATCCATAGTGCAGGGCGTTGACGACCGTGACGGCCTGACGCATGCTGCCGGCTCCGCGCGAAAGATCGCAGTAGCCGCCGAGCTGCCATTCGTAGTACTGGGTGATCTTTCCGTCCACAGTGGGATTGACGAATGCCGCCGGGGGAACCGCAACTGCGTGAGGCGCCTCGCCTCGCGCGCCGATGATGGGTGAGTACAGCTCAGGAGGCACTTCGAGGCGCAGAAGCTCATAGACCCTCACCAGATGGCTCCGGAAAAGCGTGTCGAACTGACAATCGAAGAGCGACCTGTGGTCGTCACCGTACCACCAGCACCAGTCGCTCCCCTCAGCCGTGTGGATTTCTCGCCAGGCGGTCTGCACGGCCTCCTCTGTCGCGCTTTCCGGGTGAGATTGAACGTACTCCGTGAGGGCCTCGCGTGCACGGGCAAGCAAGTCCCAGGCGGCGTTGTCCTCCGGATGGCCGATCCAAATGCGGAAGTTACCGTCTATCCAGGAACCGGCCGGGACGGTCTCGAGCTCCGTTGAATCTGGAAACGCCTCGAGATACTCGGAGACCGTAGTGGCCACTATGTCCGGTTCTGCCGAGAGCGCACCGTAGAGCGCCGCGAGGAATTCCCTGCCGTCGTTTTCGTAGAACTCCCAGCAATTTTCGCCGTCCAGGACGACCGTCACGAGGGGCTCGGAGTCCTGCGACTGCTGGCCGATTTTCCGGAGCCGCAGGACGAAGTCCTCAGCGGCCGCACGCGGGCTCACGTTCATGTACGTGAATCCGACGAGATCGGAGAGAACCTTGTCCCGAAAGACGAGAGAGAGCGCCCCGTGCTCGGTCTGGAGGCGATAGGGCCTGTACAGAACGGCCGCCACCTCCCTCTTGCCTCCGCCGGATAGGTTCAGAGCTCTGGCGAGAATCTCCTCGTCCGCTGCCGCCCAACCGAAGCCCGCCTTCGCCGCCAGCGCCAGCGTCTCGTCGCTGACGCCTCCTTCCGAAGGCCAGAGCCCTCTGGGAGCGCGACCGAAGGTCTTCTCGTGATACCTGATTGCCTCACTCATTTGGAGAAGAGCGTCTTCCGGCCATCGTATCTCGGCTTGAGGCAACTGGACCGACGGCAGTGCCTGCCTGGCGACGCCTGCGTCGCAGAGGAGCGGGAGGATCGGATGGAAAAACGGAGAGCTGGAGATCTCGATCTGTCCTCGCACAAGGGCCTCCCTGTAAGCAGGTATGACTCTGCCCATGATCGCGAGATGCTTGTCCAGGATCGCGTCCCTGTCTTTTTCGTCAAAACCCGTGGTCTTCTGCGCGATGTGCCGGACGTCGGGTTCGTCGAGAT